>JAKALI010000195.1 GCA_021813195.1 Pseudomonadota bacterium | reverse complement strand
CCGGAATAAGGCAATAGCAACTGGTGGCATCGGACCGCTCGATGACACGAAGCTGGCCATCCTCGACAAGGCACATGAGACGGGTACTGCACCCTACGACGTCGAAGCTGGCGCTGAGAGTATGATTGTCGCAGAGAAGCGGTTCGCAGCACTGTTGACGCACCTCAAGAAGGCCGCCACCGACTACCTGTCCACCGCAAACTCGTTGCGCAACCGATTGGATGCGCCGGAGGTCAAAACCGCGCGCGAAGTGTGGGCGCGCGCCGCTTTGGATAAAGCTGCTGCCGCCAAAACGATGACCGAGCAATGCCAGCCATGCCCAACCGGGCCAGTCGGACCTACCGGCCCGAAGCCGATCACGATCACCTCCGCGACGTTCGGCAGCAAGCACGTCAATTGCGATGGCAAAGACTTCGTCGATTTGAAGTGCAGTCGCACGCCGGTCGTCTACAGTTTGTGCCGCACTTCGGCCAACAATCCGACCATCAAACTCTGCTCCGGCACCGCGGGCGCTCCGGGCAATGGAGAAATCTCTGTCAGCGAGACGATCACCGCGGACGCGAGGACCGAGAACCTCGTCCGGGACACCTGCCGCGTCGTGGTCACCGCGAAGGGCATCTGCGGAACCGCCACCCAAGCCATGATGAGCGCCGCACAGGTGAACGAGGGCGAGATCAAATACAAGTGCGCGGGCGACCCCAACTTGAAGAGCACCGGTCCCCAGTTCGAAGGCAAGACGGTCATTCTCGATTGCCGGCCGGCGGGCGGTTGACAGCTCCGCCCGTCACGCTCTGACGAACATCAGTCGCGGCAGGGTCCGTCTCCGCGCGTCCGCTGCGTTCCCGTCTCTGATTGTGACATCGCCACCACAACGCGAACCGAACCGTCGTCCGCGCCGGGATAAGCTGTGGAAACTCGTCCGCACTCCTGACAACCTGCCGCTGTTCAAAGGAATTTTCTCCGGCGGCGAAGTACGCGGCCGGAACCCCGTCGAATGACGATCGAGTGATTTCCGTAGATGCGTATGCGTGGGGCCATCATTGCATCGATTGCGAGTGTCCTCGCCGGGTGCGCCGGCTCGGCTGCCTTGATGAGCATCGACGGCGAGGCAGACGGCGTCGTCTATCATCTGCCGCGGACGGTGCTCGAGATCACCGTGCGCCAATACCAGGACGACGGCAGCGGCCGCACCTGGTACACCATCGGCGGCCCGAGCACGGAGGCGGACACCAAGCCCTTCACTTCCGATTTGCCCGGCGCCAACGAGATCAAGGACCACGATGTCCCCGATCCCGCTCAGCGCTACGTGATCCGCTACGATCCGAGCCGGCTGAGCGACGACCGCCTCTGCATCTCCCGCGCGCCGAACGGCCTCCTCCACGACGTGCAGTTCGCCGCCGACGACCGCACGCCGCAGATCGTTTTCAATGTCGCCCGATTCGTCGGCGGATTCGTCGGCTCACCCGCCGCGTTCCATGCCGGTCCGGCCACGGATCCAACGACGCACAAGATGCGGTCCTATACTGGCCGGGTCGATCCCTACAACGACGCCGACATCCGGGCGTTCAACAACGCCCTCGCCCATACCTTCGGCGCCGCGGCGGGCTTGAAGCTCGATTTCAAGAAGCTGCGCGAGATCAGCACGCGCACCGCCAACAGCAAGCCCGAGCCGTGCACGGCAGAGGGCGGCTGTCCGCCGCTGCAATGGCCCAAACGCTGCGACGCCGAGCACATCTGCTACCGCAGCAAGCTCAAGATGCCGGTCGGCCTCAATGCCCACGGCCAGCGCGTCGACGTCAAGTACGCCTCCGTCGTGAGCCCGTGGGACGTCGGCGCCATCAGCGTCAGCCGCGCCTTCCTCGTGCAGAAGATCACCAAGCTCCGTTTCGAGAAGGGCTCCCTCGTCTCGGCCATGATCCGCAAGCCGAGCGAGGTCGAGGAGGTGACGCTGATGCCGCTCAACGTCATGAACGCGATCCTCTCTGTTCCGACCGGGCTGTGGGCCGGTGCCTTCGCCGACAACCAGTTCAAGAACACGACCATCGAGACGCTGACGACGCACAACCAGAAGCTCGCGGAACTCGAAAAAATCGACGAATCGAAGCTTCTGCTCCACGGCGGCGACCCTGTCACGGGTGCCGTGGCCGCCGACAACACGCCGTATACGCTCAATTGCGCGTCTGGCGGCCGTTCGAACATGATCAACTGGTTCGACCCGAAAAGCGCCAATCAGTAGCCGGACCGGCAAAGAGGGAGACGCCATGCGACGATTGCGGAAGCTGGTCTCGGCGCTGGTCCCGTGGGCGCTCGTCGCGCTGACGGGCTGCGTCGCGCTCCACAGCCTGGAGGGCGATCACGACGGCGTCATCTACCATCTGCCGAAGACGCTGCTGACGGTCACGGTGCGGCAATACCACGATCCCGACGCGAGCCGGATCTGGTACACGCTCGGCGGACCGGGGGGGGGTGCCTCCAAGGGCGCCGACGGCAAGGACCTGCCTCCTCGCGAAATCCGCGAGATCTTCTCCGAGACCATCGCCGATCCCGAGCACCGCTACGTCATCAACTACCGCCCGAGCAAGCTCAGCGACGACAGGCTGTGCATCTCGCGCGCTCCCAACGGCCTGCTTCACGACGTGCAGTTCGCCGCCGACGACCGCACGCCCGAGATCATCTTCAACCTGGCGCGCTTCATCGCCGGGTTCATCGGCCAGCCCTCCGCCGCCGCGTACTCGCAGACCGAATTGAAGAGCGGCGCCACGATCGAGGTTCGCGAGTATACCTCGAAGATCGATCCCTTCGACCCCGACGACATCGAGGTGTTCCGGACCGCGCTCCGTCGCATCTTCCGCGCCAACCTCAAGGTCGACTTCACCCGGATGCACAAGATGGTCGAGGCCTCGGCGGCGACCTGGCCGACGGGCTGCAGCATCAAGGACCGCTGCCCGCCGGTGCTCTGGACCAAGCGGTGCGGCCCCGACCATATCTGCTACCGCACCAAGCTCAGTCTGCCCGTCGAGCTGACGCTCGACGGCCGGCCGGTCGACGTCAAGTACGCCGATATCATCAACACCTGGGACATCGGAGCGATCAGCGTGACGCGCGCAGCGCTGGTGCAGAAGATCACCAAGCTTCGGTTCGAGGACGGCGCACTTGCGGCGGCCATCATCAGGAAGCCGAGCGAGGTCGAGGAGGCGACGCTGATCCCGCTCAACGTGATGAACGCGGTGCTCTCGGTGCCGAGCGGGCTGTGGCAGTCCGCCTTCAACGACCAGAAGCACAAGGAGACCGTCATCGCGGAAATGACCAAGAACTCGCAGCAGATCGAAGCGCTCAACGCGCGCCAGAAGAACCTGTTCCTGCAAGGCGAGGCGGCGATCGGCCCCGGCGACAAGGAGAGGTATCAGTTGAACTGCAGCGTCACCGCGCGCACCGCGGGTGTGGCCCTCGGAAACTTCCAGAACAGCTTCGGTGGCAATGACTGACGCGCGGCGAGCGTCGGGGGCGACCGGTCTGCCGTTCGCAGCCCGCCCGCTCGGCGCCATTTTCCTCGGCGCCGCCCTCGCCGCGGCCATCCCTTCAGCAGCGCCCGCCGCCGCCCAGGACCGTTCGCGCGCGACCCGGTTCGTGATTCCGGGCGTCGCATACGATCCGGATCGGGGCGCGCCGAGTGCCGCGCGAGCACCGTCAACCGATCCAGACGTTCCGCCTGTCCTGCTGCCAAAGATTGCGAAGCCCGATGCTGCCCCTGCCCAGGACCGGCAGCTTTACGAGGATCCATTGTTCGCCAGGGACTGGCGCAGCACAGTCGGTCTCACCGACGGCAACCAACGCTGCACGGCAACCGCCATCGGTCCGCGCGTCCTGCTCACAGCGGCGCACTGCGTGACCCGTGGGACGCGGATGGAGCTGGCTGACCCGGCAGGCCCGCCGATCATACTCGCGTGCACGCGCCATCCCCGCTATAGCCCGTTCGGTCTTGGCCGCTTCTTCGACTACGCGCTCTGCCACCTCTCGCGGGACTTTCCGCGCCGCGTACCGGCGACGACCCGATACTCTCTCGCAGATCTCGAAACTGCGCTCGAAACGCATTTGGCCAGCATTTCACCTGACGACGTCAAGTTCATGCGACACCACGTGCTCCACTTGATCCGGGGCGAGACCGAGCGCGATGACGTACTGCCGTTCCTCGAGCGACTTGCCAGAAAGGATCCTCCGGTCCAGGACAACAAAGGCAACGCCTTCGACCCAACGTTCATGAAGGAACGAGTTGGCGTCGCCCTCGAAATGATCAGGCCGCGGCAGACCATGGAAGATGTCCGCCTCGAAAGGTTGAGCCTCGCGCCCGCGGATGGATTTTTTCGTCCCGCAGATCCGCAGGCGCGGCGCCTGCTCATGGCCGGGTACGGCTGCACCGACCGCAAGCAGAAGCGTGGCAACGACGGCACGCTCAGCATCGGAATCGGCATCGTCACTCGATTTGGGCCCGCCTGGCTGACCGTCGGCAGCGGCGCACGCCGCGACAGCGCCATTGTCTGCCAGGGCGACAGCGGCGGCCCGGCCTTCCGCATCATGGGGCCGGACCCGAGGGGACCGAGGCGCCTTGTTGCCATCAATGCCTACAATCTCCGCGTCGCGGGCGCCCTGGAGGGCACCTCGTTCGTCGCCAAGACCGCCAGCCCCGCCTTCGTTGGCTTTTTCGCGGCATGGCGACGATCCGTTGGCAATCCCCGCGTGTGCGGCCTGGACCCCCTTCCGGCAGACATCTGCCGCATTTGACCTCAGTTGATTCAGGAGCAAGGCCGTGATCGCTAGACGTCTACTGCCGACTCTGCTCGTTGCCGCCCTGCTCACCGCGTTCGGTACAGGCAACGCACGCGCGCAGGAGCCGGCCTTCACGTGTCCGAAGGGTATGACGGTCGAGATAGTGGCCGCGTGCCAGCGTCCAAATCGCACCCCGATCGCCAGCCGCGGCCGCCCCCAAGGATCGACCGACGTCGACCTTTCGGTTGCATACGATCAAGACAAGCGGGTCGAATACTACGACAGCGATGCCAAGCAGAGCCGCGCCCAGCTCGCTGCTGCCGTCGCCATCCTGAAAAAGGACCTCATCAAGCCGACCGCCGGAGGCAAGCACCAACTTCGCGGTGTAAAGAACCTCCGTGCCACTTATGGGATCTGCTGCGACGGGAAATTCCTTGAACAACCTGCCGCCGGCCATTGCTCGGGCGTTCTTGTCAGCAAGCAGCCACCGATCGTGCTGACCGCAAGCCACTGCTTCCGCGATGGACCTGAACCGTCCAAGGTGCGCTTCGTGCTCGGCTTCGGAATCTTGACCGAAGGACAGGATATGTTCGCTCCGTTCGATGCCGCCATCTGCACGGCGATCCCTGACCGCATCGTGAGCCGTGGCGCCTGGTCGCTCGTCCCGCTTGAATGTCCTAACGGGGCGCCGCTACCCGATCCCCCGATGATCGACGAGCCAGGTGCCATCCGTGTGACCCACGAGGTCTTCGCCGCCGGGTTCCCGCAAGGGTTGCCCGTCAAGCTTGCTCCGAAGGGCAGGATCAAGAAACTGGAGGCGGCAAATGGCGAAAACGTCTCCTTCATCGCGACGCTCGACGTTTTTTTCGGCAGCTCCGGCAGCGGTGTCTACAGGGAAAGTCAGTCTGATGGCAAGACTATGCTCGTCGGCATTCTCGACCGAGGCCTCCATGACTACGAGGAGGTCAAAATGAACGGCTTCCGATGCCAGCGCACATGCGTGGTCGACACCGTGAGATTCCCCTCCGACGGCGAGAGCGTGATCGCGATTACGCGGGGTTTGCTCGATGAGTTGAAAGGCCTGAATGGACCATGAAGGCCGACTTCGATCGGCGCCGTGACTCAGGCGCTACTTTCGAAACACGATGCTCCTGATGTCGCGAATGTTCAGCTTGTCGAGGTCATTGGTGCCGACCGGCTGGAAGCGGATCTCAAGATCCTTCCAGTCATCTTCGTTGCAGAAGGCCTCGCTGCGATAGGTCGCAGAGTCACTGAAATAGATCAGGAAGCGCTCCTTGCCTTCGCTGTCGATGAAGCGCGGCACGATGCGGCGCAAGTCCTTCAGCTTGAGGGATCTATTGCCGCACTTGAACACTTCTGGAGCTACCACCTTGCCAAAGCTCCGCCGGGATGCCACACCCTTTCCGCTCGAGAATGTCACGACATCGTCCAAAATCGCGAGCGCCGCCGGAATGTCGAGGGTGCGGCCATGCTGGACCTGCCGCGCCCGATCGACAAGCTTCTTGCGGTTGGTCTCGTCCGGAGCATCTGCGAGATCCTGGGCATCGACGACGTCGGCACTGGCGAGCAGCCGATCCTTGATCGCTCGCGGCGCCCATTCACCGGGGTGGCGCCTGAGCAGCGCGGCGGCAAACGACACCAGCGGCGCCGATAGCGACGTGCCGTTAGCAGGAACATCATAGAAAGACCCTGACTCTCCGCCGACCCCGGTCTCGTAGGAATAGACCGAGACTGCACAGCCGGGTGCCGCGATATTAACATAGTCTCCGCCGTGGTTGGAGAATTCAGCTAGCCCGCCGTCGGGTCCGACGGCCGCGACTGTTACCACGTTCTGAAGTTCTTTCGAGAACAGCGCGGGGTAGTGGTCACTTTGGCCGAGTGTCGTGCGTTCGTTGCCGGCTGCGACCACGAATAGTTGCCCACTCATTTTTCCCGACATTTCACTCTTCAAGAGCGTATTCTCCCCGAGCGACCCGCGGAAGCTCAGGTTTATTATCTGGGCGATCGACGAATCGACATTGATTGCATTCCCGATCTGATAGAGGCTGATGACTCCGGAGCTCGGATCGACAATGCTTCGCGCCATGATCCGTATTGGGGGATCGAGCAGCGACAGTGCCCACCGGAACTTGGTTGTCCCGAGGGCGGCACTCGCCACGAGCGTGCCGTGCGTGCGGTTGCCGGAGAATTTCGGTGTCGGGCTCCATTCGTTGTCCGGATCGCGACCCTGGTCGACTTTCCAAGCGAAGAGTTCCGGACTCAACGGCGAGGTTCCCACGCCGAAGATCCCGGAGTCGGCGATCGCAATCGTGCTTGAACGCCACTTGGACTTGTCCAACCGCTCCTGATTGCGCCCGAGAACCTCAATCAGCTTCATCAAGGGTATGGGATACTCGGCAACGTCCGCGCTGACCTTGCATTCGGGCGCATCCGCCAGCGACACGATATCGAGCAGGTGGAAGTCGTCGTTTCCCGGCGGGGCCACCGCAATAGACTTCGCGAACGCTGCGATCCGCGCGCCTGCGTTTCGCGCGTGCTCCTCCCCGAGACCCGCA
>JAKALI010000194.1 GCA_021813195.1 Pseudomonadota bacterium | reverse complement strand
CCCTACCCGTCCGGGCGCATCCACATGGGGCACGTGCGCAACTACGCGATGGGAGACGTCTTTGCCCGCTACAAGCGTGCGCGCGGCTTCAATGTGCTCCATCCGATGGGCTGGGACGCCTTCGGCATGCCCGCCGAGAACGCGGCCATCGAGAGAAAAACCCATCCCAGCACTTGGACCTACGCCAACATCGAAACGATGCGAGCGCAGCTCAAGTCGTTGGGCCTGTCCCTCGACTGGTCCCGCGAAATCGCCACCTGCAGCCCCGATTACTATCGTCATCAGCAGCGCATTTTTTTGGCCTTGCTCAAAAGGGGCCTCGCTTACCGCAAATCCTCAAAAGTGAACTGGGATCCCGTCGACAATACCGTGCTCGCCAACGAACAGGTTATCGACGGTCGCGGCTGGCGCTCGGGCGCACTGGTCGAAACCCGCGAGCTGACGCAGTGGTTCTTCAAGATCACGGCCTATTCGGACGAATTGCTCGAAGCGCTCGGATCGCTCGATAAATGGCCAGAGAAGGTCCGGCTGATGCAGGCCAACTGGATCGGCCGCTCTGAGGGCATGCTCATCCGATGGGCGTTGGAGAAAGCGTCGGCGCCGCAGGGTCACGACGAGCTACAAATCTACACGACACGACCTGATACGCTGTTCGGCGCATCGTTCCTGGCGATCGCTCCGGATCATCCGCTGGCCAAAGCTGCGGCACAAACGACCCCGCGTCTCGCCGATTTCTGCGAGGAATGCCGTCGCATGGGCACCTCCATCGCCGATCTCGAAACAGCAGAGAAAAAAGGCTTCGATACGGGCATTCGCGCCATCCATCCTTTCGATCCGGACTGGCATCTGCCCGTTTACGTCGCAAACTTCATCCTCATGGACTACGGCACAGGCGCGATTTTCGGCTGCCCGTCCGGCGATCAACGCGACCTCGATTTCGCCCGCAAGTATGGTTTGCCCGTCACACCCGTCATTTTACCACCCGGCGCCGATCCCACGACGTTCGCGATCCGTGACGAGGCCTTCGACGGTGAGGGCACGATGATCAATTCGCGCTTCCTCGATGGTCTGTCCACGACCGAAGCCTTCGAGGAGGTTGCTCGCCGTCTGCAATCGACCAAGCTCGGACATGCGCCGGTTGGCGAACGCAAGATCAATTACCGCCTGCGCGACTGGGGAATCTCGCGTCAGCGCTACTGGGGTTGTCCCATTCCCGTCATCCATTGCGAGGCCTGCGGCGTGGTCCCGGTGCCGGAGGATCAATTGCCGGTCCAACTACCGGAAGACGCAACGTTCGACCAGCCGGGCAATCCGCTCGAACGCCATCCGACCTGGAAGCATGTGACGTGTCCATCGTGCCAGAGGCCTGCGCGGCGGGAAACCGACACGATGGACACCTTTGTCGACAGTTCGTGGTATTATGCGCGATTTACAGCGCCCCATGCCGCTGCGCCGATCGACCTAGAGGCTGTGAACTACTGGCTACCCGTCGATCAGTATATCGGCGGTATCGAGCACGCGATTCTGCATCTTTTATACTCGCGGTTTTTCTGGCGCGCGATGAGCGACAGCGGCTTTGGATCACAGGGCTTGCGCGAGCCTTTTGCGGCGCTGTTCACCCAGGGCATGGTGACCCACGAAACCTACAAATCGGCAACCGGCGCGTGGCTGCTACCCAGCGAGGTGACTTTCGAAGGTGACGGGACGAATCGCCGAGCCATCGAAATTGCGACGGGGAAGCCTGTCACAATTGGCGGCGTCGAAAAGATGTCGAAGTCAAAGAAGAACCTTGTCGACCCCGACGACATTATCGCCCACTGGGGCGCGGATTGTGCCCGCTGGTTCATGCTCTCCGACAGCCCGCCCGAACGCGACGTGATATGGACGGAGGCTGGCGTTCAGGGTGCCGGCCGCTTCCTGCAGCGGGTCTGGCGTCTCGTCGGCGACGTAGCCGACCGCTCGAGCGGGCGAGGAGACGGCGCCAGTGAGCCCGCGGATCTTGCGGCGGAAGATCTCGACGTCCGGAGCGCGGCCCATAAGGCGCTAGACGCTGTGGGCCGCAATATTGAAGCCTTAAGATTTAATGTCGCCGTCGCTAAAATTTATGAACTAACAAATCTACTGTCAGCAGCAGTATCCAAGAAAATCTCAGCGAGTGAGGCCAGTATCCGCGAGGCAACGGAAATACTGGTCAAGTTGATCGCGCCGATGATGCCCCATCTGGCCGAGGAGTGCTGGGCGCGGCTCGGATACAACACCTTGCTGGCCAAAGAACCCTGGCCCGAGGCCGACCCGGCGTTGCTCGTTGACGATCACGTGACCATTGCCGTACAGGTCAATGGTAAGCGGCGTGGCGAATTGACCATCGCGCGCTCGGCCACGAACGCGGATGTTGAAGCCGCAGCCTTGGCTCTGGAACCCGTTGTCAAGGCTCTTGAAGGCCGACCGGCCCGCAAGGTGATCGTGGTGCCGCAAAGGATCGTGAATGTCGTTGCCTGAGGCGCGTATGACCGTTCGTCGACGCAACGAACTAAAAGGACGACGGGCGACGTCGCAGGGGCGGCGCGGGACGCAATTTGCATTCGCAGCGGCGGTCGCCCTTCTCGCCTCCGCCTGCGGGGACACCGGCTTCCGACCGATGTATGGCTCGGTCGGCGCCAATGGCCTCACGACAAATGAGAAGCTTGCCCAAGTCGACATCGCGACAATCCCTGGCCGGGTCGGGCAGCAAGTCCGCAACGAGTTCATCTATCAGTCCACGGGCGGCGGTGATGCTGCGCCTCACCCCCTCTACCGGCTCGAAGTCGCAATCCGCGAATCCGTGAGTTCGACGCTGGTTCGCGTCACCGGCGAGGCGCGCAGCCAAGTCTATAACCTCGATGCCTCGTTTCGCTTGGTTCGTTTGAGCGACAGTCAAGTTGTTCTCCAGGGTGAGAGCAACGCCCGCGCTGGCTTCGACCGCGTGAGTTCGATCTATGCCAACGTGCGCGCCCGCCAGGAGGCCGAGGACCGCGCGGCAAAGACCATCGGTGAGGATCTGAAGACGCGCGTCGCCGCCTATCTCGCGACAGCGGCCTGACGCGGCGATGGTGGCCGTTACGGGCAAGCAAGCCCAGTCCCTTATTTCTCGACCCGATCGGAAATTCTGGGCTTACCTCATTCACGGCCCCGATGCCGGCCTCGTGGCAGAACGCGCGAGCAATTTGAGTTTGGCGATCGCGCGCTCTCTTGACCCGCCGGGTGAGACCATGCGGCTCGACGACGCCGACATCGAAGCCGATCCCGACCGGCTTGCTGTCGAGCTGCTGACCGCTCCCATGTTTGGTGGCCGCAAGATCATCCGCGTCACCGCCAGCCGGCGCATAAACATCCACAAGCTGAAACCGATAGTGCAGGAGACGCATGCTGCCGGATTCCTCATCGTCGAGGCCGGACAGATCAAAAAAACCGACGCTTTGCACGCGCTGTTCGAAAAGTTGGCGCACGCGGCTACCATCGCCTGCTATGTCGATGATGTCGAAACTCTGGGCGAATTGATCGATGAAACGCTTCGGCGTGAACAACTGAGCCTCGCCCCCGCCGTGCGTCAGACGCTCATTTCCCGTCTCGGCGGCGACCGTGTGATGTCGCGCAGCGAATTGAATAAGCTTGCGATCTATGCTGCCGGGCAGGGGCAGATCTCAGAAGACGACGTCGACGCCGTCATCGGGGATGCCTCCGAATTGACAATCGACCGTATCGTTCACGCTGCGGCCATGGGTGAAGCAACCAAGGCTGTTGAAGAATACAATCGCGCCTTGTCATCGGGAGAGGATGCCCAATCGATCATCCTGTCCCTCCAGCGCCACCTCATCCGGCTGCACGGCCTGGCAGTTGCAATCGCAGCGGGCCGTTCGGTGGAAGCCGTCATCGGCGATCTCAAGCCGAAGCCGCCACCAAAAGTTCAGGACGTGCTGAAGGATCAGTGCCGGCGATGGCGACTGCCCGCGCTTGGCCGCGCACTCGAGGCGACCGCAGACGCCGCGCGCAAAGCCCGCTGGATGCCGGCTCAGCAGGACCTGATTGCAGAACGCCTGATGCTCCAGATTGCGCAGCTCGCCTCCGCCCGCAAATCATGACAATGGAGCGCGCTGTGCGGAGCTGCAATCAGGAGGCCGTCGCGTTCCGGTACGCCACCTTCAGATCGAACGCGGCTGCGAGCAAAGCGCGCGTGTAATCTGCCTTCGGCGCCGAGAAGATCTGCTCGGCCGGCCCCTCCTCCACGACCTTACCGTTCTTCATGACGATCACGTCGTTGCAGAGCGCCCGCACGACCTTGAGATCATGACTGATGAACAAATAAGCAAGGCCATGCTTGCGCTGCAGCTCGCGCAACAATTCGACGATCTGCGCCTGGACGCTCATATCGAGCGCGCTGGTTGGCTCATCCAGCATCACAAAACGCGGCTCAAGCACCATAGCCCGGGCGATGGCTATGCGCTGGCGCTGTCCACCAGAGAACTCGTGCGGGTAACGGTCGAGCGAGCCGGGATCGAGGCCAACCTCGCCGAGCGCCACGCCCACCCGCTCGCGCCGCTGCTCCCAGCTCAGGTCCGGTCGCTGAATGAGGAGTCCTTCCTCGATGATCTGAGCCACCGACAATCGCGGGGAGAGTGAGCCATAAGGATCCTGGAAGACCACCTGCATTTCGCGGCGCAAGGGTCGCATCTGCCGCGAATCGAACCCATCAATCCGTCGCCCGCGGTACACGATCGGCCCCTCGGAGGAGACGAGCCGCAGCAGAGCCAGTCCGAGTGTCGTCTTACCGGAGCCCGACTCGCCAACCACACCGAGCGTCGCCCCGGCGCGCAAGCGCAGCGAGATGCCATCGACCGCCTTGATGTGATCGACCGTGCGTCGAAGGATTCCGCGGCGGATGGGAAACCAGACCTTCAGATTCTCGGCGGACAAAATCTCCTCAGCGTCCGACCTAGCTTGCCCAGCGGTCCCCTTGGGCTCCGCGGCAATGAGCTGGCGCGTGTAGGCATGCTTAGGCTCGCGGAACAGCGTCTCGGTCGCGCCCTCTTCAACGATCTCCCCGTTGCGCATCACATACACCCGATCGGCCATGCGGCGCACAATGCCCAGGTCATGGGTGATGAGCAGCATCGAAAGTCCGAATTCGGCTTTCAAATTCCGGAGCAGTTCCAAGATCTGCGCTTGGATGGTCACATCGAGCGCCGTCGTGGGCTCATCCGCAATGAGCAAATCGGGTTCATTGGCGAGCGCCATGGCGATCATGACGCGTTGACGCTGTCCGCCGGACAACTGGTGCGGATAGTCCGCGAGCCGCGATTCAGGATCCCTTATGCCGACTTTCGCGAGAAGGTCGACGACGCGCCGGCGTACCGCGACATCATCCAACCCGCGATGCACGCGCAAGATCTCGCCGACCTGCTTCTCGATCGTGTGCAGAGGATTGAGCGACGTCATCGGTTCTTGAAAAATGATGGAGATGCGGTTGCCCCGCACCGTCTGCATCTCGTCCTCGCGAGCCGCCAGCAGGTCTTTGCCCTCGAAGAGGATGCGACCAGCAGGGTGTGACGCCGCCGGATAAGGCAAAAGCTTGAGGATTGAGAGGGCGGAGACAGTCTTCCCTGATCCTGACTCGCCGACGATGGCAACCGTCTCACCGCGCCCGATCGTGAAGCTCACACCCTTGACGGCGAGGCTCTCCGTGGAGCCAGAGCGAAAGGAAACCTGCAAATTCTGGACGTCCAGGAGCGGTTCGACGTGCGTCATGTTTCACCTCACCGGAACGTCTTCTTGGGATCGAGCGCGTCGCGCACGGCCTCGCCGATGAAGATCAGCAGCGACAACAACAGCGCAATTAGAACAAAGCCGGAGAGCCCCAGCCACGGTGCGTCGAGATACTTCTTGCCCTGAAGTAACAACTCGCCCAGCGACGGTGACCCCGGCGGCAGACCAAGGCCCAAGAAATCAAGAGCAGTCAAAAGCGCGATCGAGCCCGAAAGTTTGAACGGCAGGAACGTAAGCGTCGCCACCATGGCGTTCGGTAGCAGATGCTTGCGCATGATTGTGATGTCGCTTAAGCCCAGCGCCCGCGCCGCGCGAATATATTCAAAATTGCGGCCGCGCAGGAATTCCGCGCGCACGATCCCAACCAGCGACGTCCACTGAAACGCAAGCAGCACGAGCAGCAAGGTCCAGAAGCCTGGGATCAGCACGGATGATATGATCAGCAACACATAAAGTTCCGGGATCGACGACCAGATTTCCAAAAACCGCTGGAAGATCAAATCCACCCGTCCACCGAAATAACCCTGCACGGCGCCGGCGGCGACGCCGATCAAAGACGCCAATATTGTGAGCACCAAACCGAATAGCACCGAAATGCGAAAACCGTAGATGATGCGAGCCAGGACGTCCCGACCCTGATCGTCGAGCCCAAGCCAATTGGTGTTACCCCAGGCTAGATAGCGCTCAAGCTGATCGGCAGGCGCTGGACACAACGGCCGGCTGGAGGACCATTGCGGCGGCGCAGGAAATCCGATCCCGGTTGGAATTTCGATGCCGTCTTTGACCTCAACGCAGGTCCCGTCTGCGCGGGCGCGCGTCGGGTAATCCTTATTGATCGTGTCATAGGAGTAGGCGATCGGCGGCCAGATCGCCCAGCCGTGCTCTTCGATTTCCTTCAGGATCATCGGATCGCGATAGTCGGTGACGGCGAGGAAGCCGCCGAATTTTTCCTCCGGGTAGTCGACGAGCACAGGAATGAGTGTCTCACCCTTGTAGCGCAGGATGATTGGCCGATCGTTGGCGATCAGTTCGGCAAACAGCGAGATGACGAACAATACGCCGAAGATCCACAAGCTCCAGTAACCGCGGCGGTTGGATTTGAAATTCTCCCAACGGCGGCGGTTGAGCGGCGACAATTCGATGCCGCGCCAGAACGCGATCTTGTCGACGAACGCTTCGGCAGCGTTTCGTGGGTGCCTGGAAGTGGCGGTCCGGGCGGTCACGGATCAGACCTCCCGGCTCTCAAAGTCGATGCGTGGATCGACAAGCGTGTAGATGAAATCGGACAGCAGGTTCATGAACAGCCCGAGCAGAGAAAAAATATAGAGTGTCGCGAAGACAACCGGATAATCGCGATTAATCACGGATTCGAATCCGAGCAGACCCAGTCCATCGAGAGAGAAGATCGTCTCGATCAGAGTGAGCCCGAGAAGAACGCGCCAATGAAGGCTGCGGGAAATCCGGCAATGATGATCAGCATCGCATTGCGGAAGACGTGCCCGTAAAGCACCTCCCGCTCAGTGAGCCCTTTGGCGCGCGCGGT
>JAKALI010000193.1 GCA_021813195.1 Pseudomonadota bacterium | reverse complement strand
ATTTGAGCCGCTTGCACCTATCGGTATGATTTTTGCCGATGCAGAGGTTGCAAAAGACGCCCACGCATCCATTAGCGCACGACGTTTCTCAAACAAATCGCCGCGGCGATACGCCGCCTCGACCTTGTCCTTGATCGTGTGTGCAAGAGCCATTTCGCAAACCTCGCGTGAAAAATTAGTTCGTTCTGCCGCCCAATCGCGGAATGCCGAACGAAAGCCGTGCACTGTAATGCCTTCGTCCATCCGCCTCAGTGCCATTAGGAACACCATGTTTGTCATCGGCTCTGTGGATTTGCGCCCAGGGAATACAAACTTGCTGTCGCCTGCGCATTCCTTTGCGCGTCGAAGAATTTCAACGCAACGCGGTGTTAGTGGTATGCGATGCTCGCGTCCAGCTTTCATGCGAGATGGCGGTATTGTCCAGACCTTGCGATCCAGATCAATTTCGCTCCATTGGCTGCGAAGGACTTCATTCGTGCGAGCCGCAGTCAGGATCAGAAATTCAAAAGCCAACTTCGTAGGCTCGCCCAGCGCGCTATTCCGTATCTTATGAATGAACACTGAAACATCAGAATACGGCATCGCCGCATGATGGTTCACGCGATCTGGGCGTTTCGGTAGGCCCTTTTCAACCCCGTCAACGGGGTTGTCGCCAGTTCGGTATCCCGATGCTTTCGCCCAGTCGAAGACGGCGTGCATACGCTGTTTGAGGCGTCGTGCGGTTTCCGATTTCGTCAACCAGAGAGGCGCCAAGACCCTGAGAATGTCAGGCGTATCGATTTCGTCCACGCGCCTGTCGCCAAGAATGGGAAAGGCGTATTGGGTGAGTGTGTTGATCCACTGCGAACGATGTTTGATATTCTTCCAGCCCTTTGCATGTTCGCCATGCACGTCTTGTGCTGCGGATCGAAAGGTCGGCACGACACGTTTTGCCTTCCGCAATTCCAGCAGCGGGTCGCCGCCCTCGCGTGCGATGCGCCGACAAGTATTGGCTTGCTCACGGGCGTCAGCAAGAGATACAAGCCGTGCGCCGCCAAGGCCGATATCGCGGCGCCGTCCTTGCACCACTGTCCGCAATATCCATCGGCGGGCACCTGACGGATCGACGATGAGATAAAGCCCGTTTCCATCGGCGTAGCGGCCGGGTGTCTTGATCGTTCGGACCTTGAGCGCAGAAAGCGCACGATCTGGATGGTGCCCGCGTGTCTTCATAACCGGCATCCCACATTCCATCCCACATAAAATTTGGGATTTCATCGAATCTCAGTAGACCACATCGGACAACGGATAGGAAAGATATTTAGGGAATACAGGGAGTTATTGGACATCGTCGGACGGTGCTGGACGCTAACCGGGCTGACTCCCTGTCCGCCAGCGCGCTCTACAAGCGCCTGATTTCAAAGATAGAATTTTCAGACATGCGCGCTGGTCCCACTTCCAGCCCCAATTTTGGGCACGATCTAGCCAAGCCGAACCAAGACCGCATATGCGCAAGAGGCTCCGCGTATGCCCTCCCGATCGGGCCATGAGGAACCCGGACGATCCCAGTCGCCACGCTCGGTTGCGTGGGCGGCGATAGGAAACGTCAACCGCCGCCGAACCAACCGCGGCTCAATCAGCCAGTGCCTGGAAAGCATATGCGCCGACGACGAAGAGATAATCGACCAAGCTATCATTGGGCCCAAGCGGCAGGAAGGCGCATTCACGATTTGCGACGTACCAGCCGGTGCCGCCGGTTGTAATCGGTGCACGGAGCGCATACGGCACGCCCGTGGTGCGGATGTATTCGCACAGAGCAAAACTTCTGTCAGCGCAAGATGACGCTTCAGCTCGCATCTCGGCAATCGTTTCGCCGCTAAAATCATAGCCTCTCGCGTCGATATGGGCGTCGCCAACGAGGCGGAAACGATAGTCCTCGCCCCCGTTGAGAACCTGTATAAGTGCAACATACCGCAGGAACGGCAACATCTCGCGGGTGGAGAGCGCATGACGCGAAGGAAACCGCCGCGTGCCGCGAAGCGATCGCCAATAAGCCACGCCGCGAACGACGGGCGGACTTGATAGCTCCTCCAGCGTGATCCGAAAAAGCGAGATCGGTGCCGTTGGCCCGGAGCGCAGGCTTGGCTGATAACTCATGTGATCCTCCAGATCCGGCGGCCAAAGAGGGCTGATGTTTCAAAGGCACTGATGCTCGGTGGGACATTTCCGGTCATCGAATTGTGCCGGAATGCGCGCGAGGTGAAATGCCAAAGATGGCGTAGCTCGACGGTCACTTGCTGTTCCTTTTTCTGCGATGCAGGTGGCAAGTGCGAAATGGCCGATTCGAACATGTGACTGTCTGCCACCTGGAATCGCTCTCTCAAACATGTATAGTGTATCATTCTTTCTGGCGATGGCAAGACAGTCGTGTCCGAAGACCGCAACATTGCCACCATCGCGGGATTTCCAGCGCCGACATTTATGGTCGGAAAGGGAACAGGCATGCCGCTTTGGCGCATTTATCCGGTGGCGCATCGAAGCGATGCGCGTTGGCAAGGGCGCAAGATCTGGAAGGACGTCGTGGTGTGTGCGTCGTCGGCAGCGATGGCGCGCGTGATTGCCCTCGAACTCGACCGACCGGCCCAACCCCACAGAATGGGCAATGAAAGCCACTGCTTCCGCAGCGGCTTCGAGGATGCCAAGCTCTATTGGGTGCAGCGGATCGACCAGTCCGATTCCGGCAACAGCAAACCGGAGGGCGTCGTCTGCGCGGTTCTGGAGGACGGAAGCGAGATCGTACCGGCACCGTCCAAGGCCATCTTATCAGCCGCCTAAGCCGCCTCCAGGTGTCCCGGCCTCATAGTGATGTCGCCAGCGCGCCGTACATGCCAACATCTGGAAGCTACACCGCGGCGGCGCAAATATATCCGGTCAAGACCACCCTCTTCGAACCGGCTTGACATCACGATCTGCACGGATTTGCACGACGGTACGGTCAGGTAATCGACAACGATATATCTGTTATACCGTTTTTTTGGTACAATTCCGGGCCTCTGCTTCGGTCTATGTGCGCGGATAGTGAGGACGAAATGGCTTATGTGGTGAACGATGCATGCATCAAGTGCAAGTACATGGATTGCGTCGAGGTGTGTCCGGTAGATTGCTTCCATGAAGGCGAGAACATGCTCGTCATCAACCCGGAAATCTGTATCGATTGCGGTGTCTGCGAGCCGGAATGCCCGGCAGAGGCCATCAAGCCGGACAGCGAACCGGGATTAGAACAATGGCCGACGCTGAACGCCGAATTCGCCAAGAAATGGCCGAACATTACGTACAAAGGGACTCCGCCGGCGGATGCCGCGCAATGGGACGGTGTCCCGAACAAATATCCAGAGCATTTCAGCCCCGATCCAGGCTGCAGCGACGAAGACGTCGCTGTTTCCGAAGTGGCGTGACGAGCATGGCGATCGCGTGTCAAGCTGCGTCGTCCCCATGTTGCTTTGTCTAAAAGGCGGTCCTGGCGCTTTCGGGACAACGGTTAACTCCGGCGCGTGGGTATGGTGCAAGCCGAAGATGCGATCGATTTGCCGGCCGTGGCCAGTATGGACTGCCTGTTCCCTCCTTGCGCACGAACAAAGACATTCGAGAGCCTAAGCGCTAGCTTGCAGCCCGTAGCTCGCACATTTCAAAGGTCAGCTTGACAATTTCATTCGCGCCTGGCGATACGATAGACTACGTCATGCGGACGGAGCCTGCGACCGTAGCAACGCTCTTGAAGCACAGGATGGCGTGCGTGGGCTGCCCGATCGCGCCGTTTCACACGCTAGAAGACGTCTGTCAGGAGTATCGCCTTGAGAGCGGCGCCTTCCTTCGCGAGCTATCCGGCATCGCCAACGCAGAGACGGAATAACTGCGGACCTATTTCGACCTAATCCAGATTCATGTGCCGCCCGAGCGTCACTGTTCTTCAGCGATCGCCACGATGGCGTGTGGATCGCGCAGGACGAGATGCTGTCTGCCACCGTCAACGATTCCATTCTTCTGCCAGGCGCTCAATGTCCGGCTAACGGTTTGCAGCGTCGTTCCCGACATCAGCCCGATATCCTGCCGCGTAATCGGAAAGGGAATCTCTATGCCGCCTTCGACAGGGCGACCGCCCTGCCGCACCAGCCGAAGGATTGCGTGCGCGATGCGCCGTTCGACATGTTCATTCGTGGCCTCGTGCAACCGCTTATGCGCCTCTTCGATGGAGAGCCCCATATAGCGGATCAAGGCCAAAGAAAGTTGCGGATGGCGCAGCAACAGATCAACGAATGTCCGCCTGCCCCAGGCGAGGATCTCGCCATCGAGAATGGCGACGGCGGTCACGGGATAGGGTGTTTCGTTGAATGCCGAAAGATGCCCAATCAGATCGCCGGCGCCGGCCAGACGGGTGACAATCTGGCTGCCGTCTGGGTCCATTTGGATCGCCTTGAACCGACCGTTCAGCACCAGAAAAATGGCGTTCGCCTGCTCGCCCTGGTCAAACGCCGCCTGTCCCCGCAGGATACACCGCGGCTTCGACGATCGCGCGACGTCGGCAATCGCCTGTCGATCGAGTTGCGCAAAGATCGCGAACCGTTGAATAGTGCTCTCAATTTCGAGGATGTCCAACGACGCCCCCTCAACCCGCATTGATGCATCAACTATATAGGTTATCGTGCCCCTGACTTCAATAGTTGCCGATCTCGAGGTCATGTTTGGCGCTGTCCGCCTAACGGAGATCTCAGGAACCCGCAACATACGCTCGACGCCGACCGGCCTTGCACCACCATACCAAGCGCGGACGGCTCCAACGTACAGGCATGCCTGTGCCGACCGTGGAATTGCAGCACCTGGAGCCCGCCTGTACCATCAGTGATACCCGTTTCCCATAACGTAGTCGCGGAGCAGATCTTCTTCGTAGCCCAGCCGCTCGAACAGCGCATGGAGGATATCCCGTGCGGCAACGATGCCAATGGCTCTCCCCCGTTGATCGACGACCGGCGCTTCGCGGAAACCGGCGAGTTTCATGGTTGCCCACACGTCCTCCAGTAGATCATCGCTCCGGCAGCAGAACACATCACGCGTCATCACGACGGCGCCGGACAGGCCGCACGCATGGCCATGACAGCGGCCGATCCTGCGAACGATATCGGTTTTTGTCACAACCCCGGCCATACGCCCGGAACGGTCACACACGACGAGCAGATTCGTATTTCGCGTGGTGAGCAGTTGTGCGGCTTCTGGCAGTCGGGCATCGTACAGGATTGTCACGAGCCTGCGTCGCGCCGCGTCGAGGATTCCTCGCACGCGCAGAGCCGTTCTGCTCAAATGGTCCGCCCCGCGGGACTCGACTTTTCTATGCGTCGGCGCACCCTGCCAAACCGGCGCATGAATGCTAGGCTCGTCGACGTATGTCTTCGATACCCTATCGGCCTTGTTGATGGTCATGGTCTTGCCATCGCCAAAACGAGCGGTAATTTCAGTGCGGATGCGCCGCCGCTTCGTCTTCCTGCATCGTGGCGAGTGAAATGGTCGAGTGCGCATAGGCGGCGCCCGCCCGCATCTCTGCCGCAACCCATACCGCCTCCATCAGTTCCTGTGGCGTGGCACCGGCGCGCAGTGCCGAACGGGTATGTCCTTTGATGCAGTATGGACACTGTGTGACGTGCGCAACCGCGAGCGCAATGATCTCTTTCGTCTTGTGCGACAGCGCTCCATCCGAGAACACCCGCTGACTGAAGGCCTCGAACGCCGCCAGGGCATCGGGTGCCAACTCGCGCCTCTTGGCCCGGATTTCGTTTGAGGACGGCGGATACAGCAGACTTGCCATGTCGTTTCTCCCAACTGAAGCAACAACCCTGCCACAAGAGGCCGGTCATCGTGGTTTCCAGCCGACAGTATGCCAGCGCCCGTGGGATGCCTTGTTGTGCGCGCGCAAACAGCCGGCTGCGACACCGTGACCCCAGCGAACCAAGAATTGCGGCCCTGCCGGAAGAGGCCGGGAACATCGCGAGGTGGCGAGCGGACGCAAACCGAAGGCCGATGGCGCCGCCTGCGGTGATGTCACGGATCACTACTGGTCCTCACGAGCGGAAACGCAGCAGGCGACTTGCGGCCTGCTGCCGTAGGAACCTTCACAACGCGCCCAGAACAATCGCAAAGACAAAGGTGAACACCGCAGCGGTAATAAGCGTCGGCAGAATTCCCTCAGAGCGCGTAAGCGCCGCAGCTGCAGCATGTCGTGATCTGTTGGTTACCAGCAGTTCGACAGGCCTTTCACGAGGGGCAAGAGAGTTCAAACAAATCGGTGTGATGGTCATCACGTTAGGCTCCTGGCGTTTGGGGGTGTGGACAGCGCGCCTTTGTGGCCATCGGCTTTGCGATTTCGTCGCCAGTCCTCACGCCGGACCCCGATCTGCGGCCGACGGAAAACGCGGCGTGCTTTGTGGGGCATGTGTGCTCGACATCGAACCCTGCGGTAACCTCATTGAGCGCACACATCACCGAATAAATTTCGCTCGCCACGCCCCCGGCCATCCCTTCTTCTTCCGCGACAGCCAACTCGCACGCGTCGTAGGCCCAGTCCAACAGCAGCAGAACCTTTTCCGCCGATGTCAGATTGCGATTTTCCACGACATCCTGTGGGCTCTTAAAAGCGGTATGAGAGTTGGAAGGCCCGGACCTGCGACGTGACTGCGATGTGACAGCGGACTTTTCAACCTGGAATTGTCGGGCGGCTTGCATGACGGACCTCCTCTTCGGGCAAGGCGCACGGTAGAGGGCCTTGTCGTCAACAAGATGGACGATAACACGGCCGGCGAACGGCGCGTTTGCGCGCCGACAAAGAGCGCGTTTCCGAAGTCGGCTATGAGGAAGGCCAACAATCGGGCCAGATGTTTCGCTGAAGCGTATCCTCGCGGAAATTCGAAACTGCGAATGCAGAAATGACTTGCCGCATGGTTTCCGCCCCATCCTGCAGGTGAGCACGACCGCGCGGCTCTGCATCGCCAGCCAGGCGCCAGGCATTCGGACGCACAAAACGGGACTTCCCTTCAATGACCGCTCGGGAGATCGCCTGCGAGAATGGATGGGCATGGACCGCGAGACATTCTACAGCCCGAACATTGCCATCGTGCCCATGGACTTCTGCTTTCCGGGCTCCCTGCCGAACGGCGCGGACAAACCGCCGCGCCGCAAATGCGCCGTGCTCTGGCGCGAGCAGTTACTTTTGGCGATGCCCTCTATCGAACTAACGCTTCTCGTTGGAGCATACGCTCAGGCCGGGCACCTCGGAAACAGGGCGAAGGCGAATTTGACCGAAACGGTGCGGGCATGGCGCGAGTA
>JAKALI010000192.1 GCA_021813195.1 Pseudomonadota bacterium | reverse complement strand
CCGTGCCACGGCGAGCGAGCTCCCGAGAATGGCATTCGCGCCGAGACGGGACTTGTCGTCGGTCACGTCGAGCTCGCGCAGCAGGCGGTCGACGAGGCGCTGGTCCTCGGCGTCTACCCCCTCGAGCGCCGGCGCGACTTCGTCGTTCACCGCGCCAACGGCGTCGAGGACCCCCTTCCCGCCGAACCGAGTGCCCCCGTCCCGACGCTCGACCGCCTCGAAGGTACCGGTCGAGGCGCCCGAGGGCACGATGGCACGACCCTCGGCACCACTGTCGAGCACTACCTCGACCTCGACCGTCGGGTTCCCCCGCGAGTCGAGCACCTCGCGACCGTGGATCCAGCTGATCTCGCTCATCGCCCTCCTTGCGCCGCGGCTCAACCTAGCGCGGGAGGTCGCAGCAGCTGGGGATCGAGCGCCCGGCGCTCGGCCGCGCTGAGCGCCTGGCGGCGTAGCTCGACGAAGCGCCGGAGAGCCTCCTCGGCATCCACGCCCCGTCCCGCCGCAACCTGGACCGCGTCTTGTATTTTGCCCAGTATATTGTGACTTTTGTAGATGACGATGCCCGTCAGAAGGTCGAGGGGCAAATGCGCAGCATGGCAAAGAGCCTTGAGCGTGACCCGCAGGCCGAATCGATCCTGCGCAACCGCAAGCAGGACCTCGGAATCGGCCATGTGCGGCAGAGCGAAAGCCTGGCCCGCGACATGGAGCGCAGTCTGACACGCGGCCGCAGCCAGAGCATGGGGATAGAACGATAGGAGACGCCATGACGGACGACGATAGGGAAGAAGGATTCGACCCGGAGGTATTGCCTGACGACGCCGGCGATCCGGCCGCCGCTTTCGAGGCGTTGCGGGAGACGGTCGAAGACCTCGCCGCCGACCTCGGCCGTGAAATGACGACGATCCGCAAGGGTGTGGAAGCGGCGTTCGAAGAGCTCGAGAAATTCCAGCAGCCGACCGACTATGGCCCCGACCTCGGCCGGATCGTCCAGCAGCTCGCCCAGGTCGGGGAGCGCCTGCAGGGCGTCGAACAGTCGCCCATTTTGCGCAATGGCCCGCAGCACTATGCGGCGGCGCTCGAGCGCAGCGGTGAGGGCCTGGTTCGCACAGCGGCGCAGCAGCTCGAGCGCCAGGCATCCGACCTCGAGCGTACCGCCAACAATCTCGCCCGTTATATTTCCGGAGCGCGTGCACGCCGGCAGCAGGATCAATGGCTTTGGGGTGCTGGCGCGGCCGGCCTGGTCGCTGGCGTGCTGCTCACGCTGTTTCTGCCGCGCGTGCTGCCGGGATCGGTCGATATGGCCGTTGCTGCGACCGTCATGGACGCCGATCGCTGGAACGCCGGAATCTCGCTGATGCAGTCAGGGAGCCCCGGAGGCTGGCGCGGCGTGGTCGATGCCAGCAACCTTGTACGCGCCAATCAGGAGGCGCTTGCGGCGTGCGCCGAGGCGGCCGCCAAGGCGAAGAAAGAACAACGTTGCACGGTCACAGTGGCAGTGCCTTCCGGTCAGGAACGATAAAAGGATAAGGGTTTGAAAAGTTTAGATCACCTTCGAGAGTTTTTCGAAACACAGCAGGTCAAAATCTATTTCGGCGCGGTCGTTCTGGCCGCAATAGTCGCCTTGCTTGTTCCGGGGACGACAGCGCTAGCTAGAGAGCGCCGTCAATCCGGCGCTCGCATTGATGCTGTTCGTCACCTTTCTACAGGTTCCCCTTGCCGACCTTGGGCGAGCCTTCGCGCGCGTCCGGTTCCTTGCGGCGCTGCTCGTTACAAATTTCGTGGTGGTGCCGATCCTCGTTGCCGGCCTTATTCAGTTTTTGCCGGCCGAACCGATGTTGCGGCTTGGCGTCCTGTTCGTGCTGCTTACGCCCTGCATCGACTACGTTGTGACGTTCTCGCACTTGGGCCGCGCCGACGCGCGGCTCCTTTTGGTGTCAACGCCGGCACTGCTCATCCTGCAAATGATGCTGTTGCCGGTCTATCGCGGGTTCTTTGCGGGCCGGAGCCCTCGGTAGCGAGCCGCCGCCCCAGGATCTTGCCGCGCGTATCCAGCAAATGAGTACCCTCGCGCAGGGTCAGCTTCGGCAAGTGCTCGCCGCATACGCCGATCGAGACGCGACGCGGGCAATGGCCATTCGGGACGCGGACGGCGAGATCGATCTCTTGAACACAGCGTTCTTCAAGGAATCGATAGACTACATCGCACGCCCATATCAGGACAGCGCCGGCACGGCGCATCTGCTCTTCTGTGCGAAGAATATCGAGCGGATCGGCGATCACGTGACCAACATATCCGAGAACGTTTATTACATCGTTACCGGAACGATTCCGGGGGAGGAGCGCACAAAGCTCGACACAAGCAGCACACTCCATCCGGGGTCTGTTCCGAACCCTGGAACATGAGGCGACAGGGAGAGATGGCCCGCCTCCTCATCACCCAAGACCCGGTGACCTTCTGTTGAGGCCGGGGGTGGCTTCTTGACCCACCAGATGGCTGTCGTGGTTGTGGAAGGAGAGGATCGCGCGCGCGTCGCGATCGCCTATGCGACGTCGCGGTCTGCTAGCGAATGAATTCTAGGAGCCGTATGGTCACGGACCGGCGCCCGGCGCAGTTTGGATGCGCGGATTCAGGCCCGGCGATTGTAGCAAATCTCCTCGCGAACCTAAGACTTTCACGAGTGCATAAGCCAGTCGGCCACCCGACGACCAGCCCAAGCTCCCAAAAGAAGCAGCACACTCGCGATTGCGATGTTACCAGCAGTGTACTGAACGCAGCGCGCGCCCAAGCTGACGGCGAGGAACACAGGGGGCATGAAGAATCCATAGAAGGGGGCAATCCAGAAGAACGCGATTCCGGCAAAGACTGAGATCTCGGCTTGGTCGCGCCGGATTTCCAAGGCACGCCCCAGGAAGCCCGCGGCGAAAGCAAGACAGCTTGGAATCAACGCGTTGAAGGGCACCTGCTGCTCCTGGCAAAAAAATCCGGCCGCCGCACCGCTCAGTCCCGCCGCGCTGACCAAGCCGACGCTTGCCCCCGAAAGGGCGATCGCCTGGCTGATGCCCGAGGCGCTCTCCCCGGGCGCCTGGCCCGTCAGGAACCGCGCGAGATTGCGGGCGGCCGGCTCGGGATCACGACCGAGCGCCACCATCACGCTCGACATGGCGATGGTCCCAAGGAGCGCGGTGAGCAGCACCGGTGCGCCGATGTTGTGAAGAACCGCCATCACGAGGAATGGGAGAGCCGGCGTGGCCGCCGTCACCAAGAACAGTCGCGTCGCTTGCATGAGACCCTTGCCAAGTTGAACAGCAGGCTCTATATCGTAATTCGACGATCAACGATAGAGCCGAAATCCTGATGCTCATTCCCGCCCAATACGCCGACCAGCCGGACGACGCGCTCACCTTGGCTGTCCTCGCCAAGGCGCTCGCGCATCCGGCCCGGATCGCCATTGTCCGCATGCTGGAGGCGCGGCAGACATGCGTCGGTTGCGACATCGTCGAAGAAATCGGGTTGGCGCAGTCTACGACCTCGGAGCACCTGCGGATCTTGAAAGCGGCCGGGATCATTACCGGCGAGATCGAGCGGCCGAGAGTCTGCTATTCGCTCAATCCAGTCGCACTCGCGCCGCTGCGGCGGTTCCTCGACGCGGTTGCGGGCCTCAGCAAGCCGCACCGCGAGTAGGGGATCAACCTATCCACTCTTGGAGCAGCGCAATTCGCTTTTCAACCCATTCATCGTTTTTCGACGATGGACGATAAACTATCGAAGGAGACACACCTGATGCGTAATCCCGAAATCAAGGTTTTCGATCCGGCCCTGTGCTGCAGCACCGGCGTGTGCGGCGTCGATGTCGATCAGCAGTTGGTGACCTTTGCGGCCGATCTGGAGTGGGCCAAGCAGCGGGGCGCCAGGATCGAACGGTTCAATCTGAGCCAGCAGCCGATGGCCTTCGTCAACAACGCCACTGTCAAGGCCTTCCTGGACCGTTCCGGGCAGGACGCGCTGCCGCTCGTTCTGGTTGATGGCGAGGTTGCGTTGGCGGGGCGCTATCCGCAGCGCGCCGAACTCGCCCGCTGGCTGGGAATCGCGTCGGAAGCACCGGCCTCGGTCCCGCCCGCGCCCGGCAGTTGCGCTCCACGCACCGGCTGCTGCTGAAGGAGGACATCATGAAGTTTCTTAGCGACGCACCGAAGTTCATTTTTTTCACCGGCAAGGGCGGCGTCGGCAAGACCTCGCTGTCCTGCGCGACGGCGATTCACTTTGCCGAAAAGGGCAAGCAGGTTCTGCTGGTCAGCACCGATCCGGCCTCCAACGTCGGTCAGGTGTTCGGCCGGACCATCGGCAACAAGATAACTGCAATCGACACCGTGCGTGGCCTATCGGCGCTCGAGATCGACCCGCAGGCGGCGGCGCAGCAATACCGCGACCGCGTGATCGAGCCGGTTCGCGCAGCACTCCCCGCTGATGTCATCAAGGGAATGGAAGAGCAACTGTCCGGGGCCTGTACCACGGAAATCGCCGCCTTCGACGAATTCACAGCGCTGCTGACGGATTCCGAACTGGTCGAACAATACGACCACATCGTGTTCGACACGGCGCCCACGGGTCACACCATCCGCCTGCTGCAATTGCCGGGCGCCTGGAGCGGCTTCATCGACAAGAACCCGGACGGCGCCTCATGCCTGGGGCCGCTGACCGGCCTGGACAAGCAGAGGCAGCGTTACGCGGAGGCCGTGCAGGCATTGTCCGATCCTGCTCGCACGCGCCTGGTCCTGGTCGCGCGTGCTCAGAAGTCCACCCTGGACGAAGTCGCGCGCACGCATGCGGAATTGGCCGAAATCGGCCTGTCCAAGCAGCACCTGGTTATCAACGGCGTCTTGCCGGCAGTCGAAGCCGAGCACGACATGCTGGCGGCTGCCGTCTATCGTCGCGAGCAGGCAGCCATCGCCGAGATACCGGCTGCGTTGCGCCAGTTGCCGCTCGACCAGTTGCCGCTCAAGGCTTTCAACATGGTCGGCGTCGAGGCGCTGAGACGTCTTTTCAACGCTGCGGACGATGCGGGCGCGGTCGCCCCGGAAATCCGCGCAACTCCAGCGAATCTACCCAGCCTCGCTGTGCTTGTCGATGAACTGGCCGCTAATGGCCACGGCCTCATCATGATGATGGGAAAGGGCGGCGTCGGCAAAACCACACTGGCGGCGGCCGTGGCCGTCGGGCTGGCCAAGCGCGGCTTGCCCGTGCATCTGACCACTTCCGATCCGGCCGCGCATCTGTCGGACACGCTGGCTGGATCGCTGGATAATTTGGAGGTCAGCCGCATCGATCCGCGCGCTGAGACCGAGCGCTATCGGCAGCATGTTCTCGCCACCAAGGGCCAAGACCTCGACGCTGAGGGCCGCGCGATGCTGGAAGAGGATCTGCGCTCGCCCTGCACCGAGGAGATTGCGGTGTTCCAGGCGTTCTCGCGCATCATCCGCGAGGCCGACAAGAAATTCGTGGTGATGGACACCGCGCCGACCGGTCACACGCTGCTGCTGCTCGACGCCACGGGGGCCTATCACCGGGAGGTCGCCCGCCACATGGAGGGCAAGGCGCATTACACCACGCCGATGATGCAGTTGCAGGATCCGGTGCGCACCAAGGTCATCGTCGTGACGCTGGCCGAGACCACCCCGGTCCTGGAGGCCGCGCGCTTGCAGGACGATCTGCGTCGCGCCGGGATCGAGCCATGGGCCTGGGTGATCAACAACAGCCTGGCTGCTGGCGAGACCGAGGCGCCTTTGCTGAAGCAGCGCGCCGGTCACGAACTGGCGCAGATCGAGGCCGTGCGTACAGAGCACGCCAAGCGCGTCGCTTTGGTGCCGGTCCAAACCGAAGAGCCGGTCGGGATCGAGAGATTGCTGAGCCTTCAGGCCGTCAGAGGATGATCTGGTTGGCCATCACTAAGTGATTGGAGAGCGATATGGCAAATATTGAACATTCCACTGAATTCCACCTGAGCTTTCGGGTGGCCGACCTTCAGGAAAGCACACTGTTCTATGAGAGTCTGTTAGGGGTGGCACCCAAGGACAAGACGGCTCGATTTTCAACGTTTATCGTGCCCCACCTATCCTTGAATTTGGTACTGCTGGTAAATGACAATGGTCGGCCACTGGACACTTACAGCCTATACCACATCGGCTTTGGATTACCTGACAAAGCGGCGGTGATTGATTGGTATGAACGGGCTAAGATTAATGGAGCGGAAATCGTCAAGCCGCCGCGTACCACTTGGCGAGGCACTCCGCTCCACGAGCTATGGCTGCGTGATCCCACAGGTTATGGCATCGAAGTTTACGCCCGGCTGACCCTTGAAGAGTTGGCGGAAATGCCGGCTGATCAGGAACCGGTCTATCTAGTGCCCGGCTCGCAGTGAGCGGCAGTCTTCCGCCAGGGCTGGCATCAGCACACCGTCCTTGGCTGCCGCGGCGCGTCAGCCTCACCATAATCAACCCATCGGAGTGACGTGCGCATGCGCATCCGAGACCTGATGACCTCCGACCCCGTCGTCGTGCATCCCGAAACTCCGGTCGAAGACATCGCCGGGCTGCTCCTCGCCCACCGCATCAACGGCGTGCCGGTGGTGGACGAGAACCGCCGCCTGCTCGGCGTCGTCACCGCAGCGGATCTGATCCACCGCGCAGCTGACGAACGGCTGGAGCCACGCGAGTCGCTTTGGAAAGAAAACTTCTGGATTTCCTTTCTTGGTCCCGGGGGCGCCCAGCCCGGCAAGGCCGAAGGCCGCACCGCGGCCGAGGTGATGACGCACGAGGTGCACAGCGTTGCGCCGGATGATCACCCATTGGTGGCGGCACGGCTGATGGCGGACTACGGCCTGACTTCGCTGCCCGTGATCGAGGCCGGCATGGTGATTGGCGTGGTCTCGCGCATCGACCTTCTACGGCGTCTGCACGAACTCGAAAACCCGTTGAAGAGAGAGAATTGACGTGCTGACTGCCCTGCTGATCTTCTTCGTTACCATCGTCCTTGTCATCTGGCAGCCGCGCGGCCTCGGCATCGGGTGGAGCGCGATTCTTGGCGCCGTTGTCGCCCTTGCTGCGGGTGTCGTGCATCTCAGCGATGTGCCCATTGTGTGGGACATCGTTTGGAATGCGACAGCCACTTTCATCGCTGTCATCATCATTAGCCTGCTCCATGATGATGCCGGGTTCTTCGAATGGGCAGCACTGCACGTCGCTCGGTGGGGCGGTGGCCGCGGCCGCTTGTTGTTTGCGCTCATCGTCTTGCTCGGCGCGGCAGTGGCAGCGTTGTTCGCCAACGACGGCGCCGCGCTGATCCTGACGCCCATTGT
>JAKALI010000191.1 GCA_021813195.1 Pseudomonadota bacterium | reverse complement strand
CGTGGGCTGCGGCTTCGGTTCGGGCGCCGGTTCAGGCTGCGGCTCGGGAACGGGTTCGGGTTGTGGTGTTGGCTCCGGCTCAGGTGGAGGTGCAGGTTCGGGAGCCGGCTCTGGCGGTGGCGCTGGTTGTGGTTCAGGTTCCGGCACAGGCTGAGGCGCGGGCTCCGGCTCAGGCTGCGGTTCGGGTGATGGCTGGGGCTCAGGCGTTGGTTCCGGCGCAGGCTCAGGGGTGGGCCCCGGCTCCGGCTGAGGTTCTGGCTGAGGCTCGGGTGCAGGCTGCGGCTCAGGGACAGGCTGTGGTTCGGGGGGTGGCTGTGGCGCCGGCGGCGGCGTCGGGGCCGCCCCGATTTCAACGACCGGGTCGACGATGAGGTTGCCATCTTGCCCGATGCCCGGGTCGAGGCCCTTCTCGCGGCGGAGCGCGGCGATGAGCGAGGTGAAGACGGGCACGTAGGCGGTTATGGTCTTCGTTCCGACCGCCAGTCGCTGACGCGCCTGAAAATGCAAATGCAGGCTCGTGGACGGCGAGCCATTCATATATTTCGAAACACGCCCGAGCACCTGGCCTTTGCGCACGGACTGGCCGGCCTTCACCTGGATCGTGTTGGGATGCATGTGGAGGTAATAGTAATCGGTGCCGTCCGTGGCCTTGATCTGGACGGTGGTGTTGCTCGTCACGTTGGTGACAGTGCCGTCGCTGACTGAGACGACCTCCCAGTAATTGTCGCGGAATGACGGCGGGCGGATGTCCTGTCCCTGATGTCCCACACCCGCTGGGCACAACTGCATCGACCAACCACGCACCTCGCAATAGTTGTCGCGCTGCTGCATGGGATCGTAGTTGCGCCGGTCGCTTTCACTGCCACCGGCCGCACCTTTGCCACCCCATCCACCGCCGCCATAACCCCAGATCTGTGAATTCATGTGCGGGAACTCGCCCCGCCCGAGTTTCAGGGGGTAGGCGATGTCGCGCAGATAGACGAAGCGATCCCCGCTTCGGCCGCGGCCTTTGTCTTTGTCGAGCAAGTCACCGGGCGGATAATAGGCGAAGCCCGGGTTGGCAGGAGGCGTCGGCGGCGGGGGTTCCGGGGTCGGCCCTGGCTCAGGCACGGGCGGCGGCGAGACACCGCCGCCGTCGGTGACATCGCCCGGGTCTGGTGTTGGCTGTGGCGAGGGTGGCGGATCGACGACCGGCGGAGCGGGCGGTGGTTCTGGCAGCTTGCACTTGACCGGCTCAAGCAGACGGCCAGTGCCGCTTCGGGCAGGCGGCTCGGCGCAATCGAAATCCTGAGGCCGCGGGAAGCGACGCAGCGTCGGGCGGCTGAAATCAGTACCGAAGGCCACGCTGCGCATGGCCGCATGGCTGATGACATCGCGCCCCGCGAGCGGCGAGGGCGGGGCAGGGGTGCGCGGTTCGGACCACACGACCGTTGCCGGCAGCGCAAGCGGGACCGCAAGCACCGCCAAGTCCATACCGATTTTGCCGGTACGGCGTCGAGCCAACCCCCGTCGAGACGCCACGCTGAACTCCCCCTGTCAGAGCGTGCACCCGGGGACGGTCCCGAGCACACCACGAAAAGTATGCCCAATCGCGAGCGCACTCGCAACGCAAGGCTCCCCTGCTCTGTCACAGGCGACGATTTTGCCGGGTGGACGTGTCGTCATTGTGCCACTGGCTCACTGGGCAACAGCGATTGCAAGAAGACGCGCTGAGCGGGTTGCATGCGACCCATGATCTGCGGCGACGCGAGAACTTCGCGGATTTTGGCAACCACGTGCGCCGGTGGGGTTGGGATCGGCGGCGGGGCAGCTTCCAGTGAGGCGCCGAACCACTTGGGCACACTGCCGAAAATCTTGGGTCCGATCCAAAGCTTCTTGGTCCAGTCCCCTTTGACGACGACATTGAAGAGGAGATTCTCGATCTTCACTTCCTGGTCGATGATGTGCTGCGGCACATCGACCTTGCCCTGCGAGCGCAATCCAGCGGTGGGACCGCGCATCGTCAAATCGGGCGCGCTCTGCATAGTTCCCGCTTTGATATTGTAGTTTGCCTTCAGGGTATCGAAGGCCGTGCTGCGCTGTGGATTGAAGCCCCAGCCTTTATAATTCCACAACTGCTCAACCATCTGTCCGATGTCCCACCCGCGCAGCTTGCCCTTCTTCATGTCGAAGCGGGCCCCGCCATCAAGGGTGGAGACGATCTGGCGCATCGATCGGCCGGTTGCCGTGGTCCTGATATCGACGTCGGCGGGGCCCGTCAGCAGTCGCTTGCCGGCGAGCTCATAGGTGATGGGTTCGGCCTCCACACCTTTGAGTTTCATCTCGACAGCGGCGACGTGTTGGCTGCCGCGCGCTTTGAGGTCGATCGCGCCCGTTGCCTGGCCCTGCCCAATGCGCACGCTTTGGATTTGCGCGGAAAGATCACCATTGTCGAGTTTGGTCTTCACGCGCGCCTCGCGCACGTCGATCGACCCGTATTTCACGCGATCCGCTGTCAGATCGAGATCGAGATCCACGTTACGGAGAGCCTTGAGGTCGATCGGCGCATCGCTCCAGTAGCTTGATTTTGGCGCGGCCTCCAATTGCAAACCCGGAGGCGGCGGCGGATTTTGCAGTTCGTCCAATTCCGCGAGCAACGCATCCCACGTCGTCTCAAAGCCTTCATCGGCTTGTTCCGCCGGCATCGCTTCAAGACTCATCGCGCCCCCGGTCGCGGGGGCGCGGCCGGTCAGCGCGTCGATGTCGATCAGGGAGACTCTAAGCGCACCAGAAATCGCAGGCCGCACTCCGGCTGTCGCAATGGTTCCGGTGAACGTGCCGGTCTTGCCATCGGCCTCGAATTCGGCCTGATCGAACGTCAACTTGTCGGCCTCAATGCGCGATCGTCCGCGCACGCTGCCCGCGCCCCAACCCTCCAGAGTGCCACTCGCAGCCCCGAGGCGCGCGGCCAATTTGCCGATCGCCGGGGTTGCGGCATCGAGTTTGCCCTCGTAGGCAGGCTTGTCGCCCAGTTGGATTTGGCCGTCGATATCGGCTTTCAGATCGCGCGCAGAGAGTTTTCCTGAAATCGCAGTTGCCCGTCCCTGGATGGCTTGGCGAATGTCATCGAGGATGAGATCGTAGCTGATCGGATCGCCCTGCAACTCAATGGCACCCGTGCCAGTCGTGCGCCCACTCGCCGCATCGCTGCGGCCTTTGAAGGTGACAGCGCCGAGTGTGGGCGGCACGCTGTCGGCGAACCCAAGCCATCCAGCCAGATCGCGTGCGGATGGCGTGCGCGCATCGATTTCGCCAGCCAGCATCGGCACTTCACCGATGGCACCGTCACCGGCCACCCGCGCGGTCAGGTGACGGCTGTCGAGGGCAAGGGTCAGATTGGTGGAGCGGCCAGCCACGGCGGCGGCTACATCGGCGACGACGAGATCGAAGTCGAACTTTTCGCCGGAATAACGGGCGCTACCTTTCGCGGCCGCGCCACCGAATTCCTTGTCCATGACGAGATTGGCATCGATCGTCTCGAGACGCAGACTGTCACCGCTTTTGGCATCCGCATACAGGATCGTGCCATTTCGGATTGACGTCACTGGCAGCGCCAAGACTGCAGCGGTAGATGGGTCGGCAGGGTGCGCGGTTGGGCCACTTGTTTCGGGCGCAAGTCCGGGTGCGATTGTGCCGGTAGGGTTGCTGGAGGCGGCCGATTTGGTGAGCGTCCAGTTGCCAACCCCTTGTGCGTTGCGCGCAAGATTGAGCACGGGGGCTTCCAAGGCAAGGCTTGAGAGTTCAAGACGTTGCTCGCGCACGGCATCGAAGGGAATTGCTGTGCGGATGGACGCGGCCTTGAGCAGGTCGGGATCAGTAGAGCCGGCGGGGGCCGTCAGTGTCACATCGTTGAGTTCGATGGTGATGGTGCGGCCGAGCACATAATTTGCGCTGCCGACTCTGAGTTCCCGTCCGGTTGCCTCCCGGACGGCCTGTTGCAACATGGAGGTGAAGAGTGGTGCGGGCGGCGCAAAGAACAACACCGCTGCAATCGCGGCGAGGAACACGAGCAGAACGGCGAAAAATCTGAGCCAGCGGATGCGCATACGGGGTGCTTCCGCCTTGCGCTCGACGCCTTCACTCGCCTGTGTCGCTACCATGACACCCCTCCCTGACGCCACACTCGCGTTACTGTAGACGAAGACGATGAAGGCTGTCATGCGGTCGACGGCGGGTTCTGCTTCAAGCCGCGACACATGGCGTTATGGTCGTAAGTCTTGAAGACCGGGTCATCGAGACTGTATCAGAGGAAGCCGGTCCAGCGGTGATGCCCGTCAAGCGGAGGAATGCCCCAGTGCTGTGGTCCGAGAGCAAGTCACGCGCGTGTTTGGTTTGTGCCGTGGGCATCGTGGCCGGTTTGGCAGCCACGGCGCAGGCACAGGACAAGCTGCTGTCTGTGACGTGGACTGACCCCGAAATCGCAACCTTCGAGGAGGCCCGCAAGGAAGCGGCGGCACGCGGCCTGACACCCGCACAAGCCTCGCCCCTCGACCAATTGAAACTCCCTGTCCTCGCGTTCGAAGGCGCGCCGGGTCTGGTGCAAAGCTCGTTTCCCGGCCTCGGACCGCAGCCGACGGGCACGCGGGAGGTGCACACAGACCCCACCAACCCGGTCTGGTATCAAGTGGTCGACACGTATGGCGACGTGTCAGTGAGCGTTTCGGCAGATCTGCGCATCCAGCACACCTTCGACGCGAGCTACCCCCTTTACGACACAAAGCCCCCGGGCGCGGCGCCCTCGGCTGGTCCACAAGTGTCGGTCTTCGACGGGACCGTCGAAGACGGTATGGAAGGCGCGATTGCGGAATATACGATTATGCGGTTCGGTGTGCCCTATACGGTCACCATCGAGTGCACGGCAGCGACCAAGGATCGGTGCGCGGACGTTGCGCAAATTGCCAAAGATAGCGAGCTGTTGAAGCTCGTCGCGGCCAACCCGCCCCGATGATCACGTTACACTCTGTTTTGAGATAACGAGATCGCGTTCATTTGTCATCGCGGCCCAGCCGGTGGGAGCCTGTTGCTCTAGCGTGCTTACGCCGCTGGCTTCGCAAACTGGTTCATGAGGCTGGTATGCAGGTGCTGAATGTCAAACACGGCGCCCTCCAGGAACACCAGCCCGCGCTCGGGATGCCACACACCCCCGCCATCCTCGTGAACCCACACCCAGCGACCATCTGCGTGGAGGAGCCGGTAATTGATCGTCCAGTTGCGGCGCGCTTCCAGTCCTTTGACGACAGCGTCGTCAACCGCGGCCAGATCATCGGGATGGATCAGAGAGGCGAATGAGCGCACTGCGTTGCCCAGGATGTCGGTCGCTGCAAAGCCCGTCGTGCGCGTGAAGCCACTCGTCAGTTCCATCATCGTGAATTGAGGGTCGGCATGACAGCGGTAGAGAAAGCCGTTCATGCGCGACAACACACTGTCTAAGAACGGCGCGTCACCGTCAGCGAATTCGCTCATGACTTCGACCTCATCGTGTTTCGACGCCGCCAACGTCTTTGCCAGTTTGAAGATCCCAAGACCGGGCTTGGGTCAATACGAAAGCCCGTCGCACAGGATGCGTTCCAACCGCCGACGGGCAGCGATGACATGACGTCTCTGACAATCCCTTGTCCGTGCTCAGAAAAGAACCCGCCGCAGATATGCTCCCCGCGGCGGGACAAGCTGAGGCTCACGCTCAACAAGAGCATCAATTGGCGCGCACGACCTCGACGAGGTTGTCGGAGAACGTGGGCGCGCGGCCTAAGCCGCAATGGGCGTCTGAAGAGATTGAATTGACGGAACCATCGGAGCGGTTGAGCGAGCGCCAATAGCCGAGGGTTGCCACCACGATGCCGGGATTGACATCGTCCGTGACGCGCGCCACGCCTTCAAAATCGCCCCGATCGTTGAACACACGCACAGGATCGCCTTCGCGAATGGACCGCTTGGCGGCATCCGTCGGCGAAATCAGGACAAACTGCTCACCCTGACCTTTGATCTTGTGCTCTTCGTTGGCATAGCAGGAATTGAGAAAGCCATGACTCTTGGGCGAGATGATGTTGAGCGAATAGAGTTTGGCGCGCTCAGGATTGGTCTCGGGCGCTTCGCGATTGGGAACATAGCCGGGCAGCGGATCGACGGGTGTGCCGTCCTGATCGCCGTCGTACATGGCGCGGAATGGACCGGCGACGAAATTTTTGGCGTCGTGAAGAAGGAACTCGACCTTGCCGGATGGTGTGGGGAACTTGCCATCGCGGTGCGGGGCGCGCGTGTCGGCTGAGCCCACTTCGATCTTATAGTAACCGTGGGTCTTGAAATACTCCATGTCGATGCCGCCCATCTTCGGGTCGTCCCAATTGATGTAGTAAGCGGCAAGCTCGCTGTCGGTCATTTTGAAGACCGGATCATCAAAGCCCATGTCCTTGGCCAGACGGCGCCACATTTCCGACGTGGGCAGACACTCGCCGGGCGGGTCGACGGCTTTCTGATTGTAGGTGAAGTAGAAGTGCCCCCACGACCACATCATGTCTTCGGCTTCGCCTGCCATAGCCGACGGCAGGACGATGTCGGCATACTTGGCCGTGTCGGTGAGGAAGTGCTCGGCGACGACGGTAAAGAGATCCTCGCGTTGCAGTCCCTTGACGATCTTGTTCGTTTCAGGAGCCTGTGAGACGGGATTGGTGCAGAAAACGAACAGCGACTTGATCGGCGGGTCGAGGTTCATCTCGCCCGTCAACGCGGCGCCGAGTTTGAGATTGTTGATGGCGCGTGTGCCCGGTTTGATCCAGTCACCGCGCGAGACCTTCATCCAGTCCACGGGGAAGTCCCACAACGGCATCTGCAACAGCCCGCCACCGACGTGACGCCAGGAGCCCACGAGCGCAGGCAGCGCGCAGACGGCGCGGATCGCCTGGCCGCCGCCCGCATGTCGTTCCAGTGCGACGCCCAAACGAATTACGGACGGCTGGACGGTGGCGAATTCGTACGCGAATTTGGTGATGTCGGCGGCAGAAACGCCCGTCACCTGCTCCACATACTGAGGCGTAAAGTCAGCCGCGCGCGCCTTGAGCTGCTCAAAGCCATAGGTGTGCTTGTCCACGTAGTCCTTGTCGATCAGACCCTGTTCGATGATCGCATTGATGAAGCCCATGGCAAGCGCGCCGTCGGTGCCGGGCCTGGGGCAGATGTGCCAGTCGGCAGCCTTCGCTGTGCGTGAGCGATAGGCATCGATGACGACGATTTTAGCGCCACGCTTTTGGGCTTCGAGCACGAACGGCCAGTGATGCAGATTGGTCGAGATCGAGTTGCACGCCCAGATGACGATGAAGCGGGCGTGGACGAAGCTCTCAGG
>JAKALI010000190.1 GCA_021813195.1 Pseudomonadota bacterium | reverse complement strand
TTCCTGCGACCGATCATTGAAAATGACGTTCCTTATACCACGATTTCGTTGGAACTGAAGCCGATCCATTTGCATGGAAGAGGCAGCGTGGATTGCTCAGTCCGGTTATCTGGCCTGGGATTTCGAAGGGGGCGTGATCGAAGCCGCAAACAAATCAGCCAGTTTGGCTGCTTCTTGATCGACATCATGCCGTTGCAAAACCCTGGTTCGCGCGCTTTCTCCCATTTCGGAAATGGTATCGGAACTCGCACCGAGGCATGCTTGCATGGCTTCCGCCAGCGCCCGCCCGTCGCCGGCGGGAACGAGCCAGCCGTGTTCGCCGGGGACCACGAGCTCGGGAATCCCGGCAATAAAGGTGCTGATGACGGGCCGCCGCAACGACATCGCCTCCATGATGACCACGGGCAGTCCCTCCGCGAAGCTCGGCAGAACAAGTGCGCGTGAGCCAAGAATCTCTTCCCGTACTTGTTCGCTGCTGATCCAGCCAGTGATCCGGACGCGAGCCCGCAATCCAGCCTGTGAAATCAAGTTTTCGATCTCGCCACGCATCTCGCCATCGCCGGCGAGCACCAGTTCAAAGTCTGCTCCTCGTTTGGCGAGAAGGGACGCCGCCTCGATCAAAAGGGACTGTCCCTTCTGTTCGCACAGCCGTCCGACACAGACGAGGCGATTCGAGCTCGACGCTGGCCTAGCTACGACGCCTTCATAAAAGGCCTTCTCGAGACCGCAATGGATAACCTTGATCTTGTCCCACATCTCGTACGGCGTGTAGCGGTACAATTGGCTCCGGCCGAATGAACTGACGGCAGCAACAAAGCTGGCGCGCGCAATCTTTTCCGGCAGTCCGATGAATCTCGCTTTGTCGAACTCTTCCGGACCGTGCGGCGTGAAACTGAAGGGAGGACCGCCCAACTCGCGGACGAGCATCGCGACCTCTGCGGAGTTTGTTCCGAAATGGGCGTGGAGGTGTTCGATCTTTTCTGCTCGGAGCCAATTGAGGATGACGCAGGCCTCGAGCAGATAAATCAGATGTAGGGGGAGAGGGCGTTCGGCCCGTCGACTTAACTTGACTGCCGAGTTAACGGCCGCAGCCAGGCGAGCAGGTCTTTGAACAAGGGTACGCAAAAAGGCCAGGAGAAGCGGCATAGGGCCGTCACGCAGCACGTAGTGCGTTAGCAACCGCTCGGCTTCATCGGCCGTTCCTCGAATCTCTTCGCCCCAACCGCGGATCGATATCCGGAATACCTGGTGGCCGAGAGCTTCGATCGCCCGGATTTCTCGCCGGATAAAGGAATGACTGGTTGTAGGGTATTGATTAACCAGGTAGGCAATTCGCATCCATAGAGCTCGCGAGCAGGCGTGAACCTCGCACGTAAAATACTGAAAGTGCGGCCGACAGGTTTCAAGGTTAACGCAACAACCTTAGCAGAAAACGCTACAACCAATTGCAGTCGGCCGGCAAGTTGCTTTGTTGCATCAAGGGCTGCCCTAGAATAACAAATTCGACGATTGCAAGAACTAGTGGACCGGTTTTTGGACCTTAGGCTTCCTAATGATTAGCTTTTCCCAAAATGGTCTTACTACCCTTCTATTTCATCGCTTCATGTTCGAAGGTGACTCTCTTTCTTCGGCACGCGACCGGTTACGACGACAGTGCGACTGGCTCAGCAAGAACTTCTCACCGCAAAGCCTCGACGACGCTCTTCGCGGCCTCGCTGATAATTCCCGGCCGCCGCGACCGCTTTTGATTACGATTGATGATGCAAAGATTGAAATACTTGAGATCGCGGATGTCTTTGCCGAGTTTAATTTGCCGGTGACAATCTTCGTTTGCGTTGGCTGGAGCGCGCGTGAAACGCCTGACGAAGATACGCTCCTGTCTCGTCTCGTCAACGATATCCAATGGTATGCCGGACCGCCCCTTTCCCTGGCCACAAAATGGGGCCAGTTGTTAATCGGCGTTGATACCGCTCAGACGGCGAGGTCGATCGATTTGATTCTTGCCGGCCGCGAGCAGCCTGTAGACGAATGTGAAGCCGTCCTTTCGCGCCTGCAATTGACGACGGAAGTGCGAACTCAGCGCGTGAGTTGCTCGTGGCAGGAGCTGGCGCAGTTGAAGGCGGCAGGAACTGCGATCGGTGGACACTCTGTCAGCCACGTCCGTCTCGCCTCTGCGACACCGGCTAGGCTGTGGTTTGAGATTTCCGAGACACGACGAGTTCTCGAGGCTAGGCTGGGCCTCTGTAGTGCTTTTGCCTACCCCTACGGAATGGCCGGGACCCACAATGACCTGACCCGGCAGGAGTTGGTGCGTGCAGGATTTCGGCACGCATTTCTAACTCACTCTGCCTACGCCTACGCCGACACCGATTTGTTTCAATTGCCAAGGATTTCAATGCCGGACCGATCGATGGGACAGTTCGAGTTCTGTCTCAGATCCAAAGGAGTAGGTATCCCTTATCGCAAGCTGAAGCGCGCGCTGGGCGGGCTCCTGTCTCGGAACAACTGAAGGAAACGCAGTTGGTCACGTTGCTGACAGTTGTTCTGCTGGGCGCTTCTGCGATTTTGACCATCCCGGTGGTGGTCTTGTTTCTGGAGGTGCTTTCGGCGCTTCAAGTTGTCAGGGAACCGATCGTTCCGGATGCAATGGGCAAATCTCGGGTCGCCGTGATCGTCCCCGCGCACAATGAAAGCTCGGGAGTTGTCCCAACACTAAGGGACGTTCGACCTCAGCTTGGCGCCGGCGATCGTCTGATCTTGGTGGCAGATAACTGTACCGATGATACGGCAGCCGTCGCCGCCGCCGAGGGGTGTCATGTCCTTACCCGAAACGACCTAAACAGAATTGGCAAAGGATATGCACTAGCATGGGCCATCGATTATCTGAGGCATGATCCTCCTGAGTTTGTCGTTTTCATCGACGCCGACTGTAGGATTCAGGCGGACATGATCACGAAACTGGTGCGAGCCTGTAATCATCTGAAGCGACCGCTGCAGGCATGCTTCTTGATGAAAGAGCCTGAAAACTCACCTATAGATCATAGCTGGGCGGAGTTCGCCTGGATCATAAAGAATTGGGTTCGTCCTTTAGGGCTGACGAACTTGAATCTACCTGTCCAGCTCATGGGAACAGGCATGATCTTTTCGTGGGGGCAGATTCAGCTTGCGCCACTTGCAAGCGGCCATCTGGTTGAAGACATGAAGCTCGGCCTGGACCTTGCGGAAAAGGGCTTCGCTCCATTGTTCTTTCCTTTCGTGGTAGGGACGAGCGAATTCCCTCAAACAGAGAAGGGCACCGAGACGCAGCGGCAACGCTGGGTCCAAGGCCATATCGGAATGATCGCTGCGATTCCAAAACTTCTACTCAGTGCCGTGGTTCATCGAAACTTGGAGTTGCTTGTTCTCTTGCTCGACCTTGCGATTCCACCACTATCGTTGCTGGGCCTGTTGATAGCTTCGTCTGTCGTCGTAGACTTGGCGGCAGCAATTGTTTTTGGCACTTCAACGGCAACTGTAGCAATTTCGGTCGCAAATTGCGTTGCTTTCGCCGCAGCTATAGTGTTTGCGTGGCTAAAATTCGGGCGCGAAGTGATCAGCCCTGTCAGGTTTGTCTTGCTCGGACCTTTGGTGGTTAGAAAATTTGTGCTGTATTCTCAGATGGTGTTGGGACGAACGGTAAGCGGTTGGGTGCGGACGGACCGGGCAAAGCACGACTGAGGGCCATGGACGTCGAACGCATTCTGCATACGATGAAAGAGAGGCCAGATCGGCGGCCTTTCAGGGTCGCGGCCCTGTGTCTGGCTTTAGCCGTTCTCTGCATTGACAAGGCTTTGGGAGGATCCTGGTTGGCCTTCCTGGCCGCCGGTGCGTTGATTTTGGCGATGGGCTTTTTGTTGCCCTCCGAGTATCCGCAACAACCGCTTCGACGAAACATGCTGGCCAGTTTGAGAGCTATCCGACATTCTCGCTTCGCTTATCGTACGGTAGTCGCATTGTTTGCGATCTTTTTCGTCACGGTTCTTGCCGCTCGTTTCTCCCTTCACATGGGTCGCCAATTCAACTTGAGTTTACTGCCCCTCTTGCTGTGTTCTTTCTTCTTTGGCCTCAGGGTTTCTATCCTAGCCTGGCTCGGCAGTTTTTTTCTGGTCTATTTTTTTGTGATTCCTCCCGCCGCCAGCTTCACGATTACCTCGCTTGCGGACTTCACGGCGTTGATTTTGTATCTGTACCTAGGGCTTTCTGTGCTTTGCATTCCGGCTCTAATTCGCATGACCTCGTGTGAGGAGTGATTTGGTCGGCCGTGGGGGCATTGCCTTGCCGTTTGTTGCTCGCGTAGACAGCATTTGGCCAACAAGTCCTGCCGCGATCCGCACTTTTATCCTTGGATTATTTTGTGTTTCAAAAGCTCGGCTTCTACAGGCGCCTGCTTAGTGGGAAGGCCGCAACGCACTGGCTTCGCACCGACCGGTCAAAGTTGGACAGCGACGTATCCCGATCGAGTAACAGAACTGTGCGCTAGGTCACAGGCTCGTTATCGAACGCTCCCTATACTTAATCCATACCAATGATGCGGATGGCGATGCCAACCAGGCCCGCTGCGCTTGGCATGCCGTTTGCTTTTTGACTGAGGCAATTGATGGGGGAGATAACTCGCATGAAAACGGCTCCTCGTGCCGGCAGACAGGTCAAGCGGTCAGGCAAAAAGCTTTCCGCGGCCCAACTTGCTCAAAGATATCTGGAAATTCAGCGGCTTCGGCAGCAGCTGTCTCGCGCGCAATCCGCGGCAAATGCGGGGTGAGTGGGATGCAGGGGCACGTCGCACGCTCGATTTATTTGTTGGCCATTGTGCTTGGGATGTCGGCTTGGATCGGGGCTTTGGTCGTAGCGACGCGTTGGCTGCTGGATGCCTAGGCCAGATCCCTCATGATCGCTCGCCCGATCTCTTCGGGCGAATCCACTCCGCTCTGCTTATGCTTTCGACCGGATATCGTTGCTATCGCGGGCGGGGTGAGCCCCGAACGGGAACAGCGGCTCGATTACATAGATTTACCCCATTTATAACGGGTCGATGTTGACAGTCATCTTTGGTCGAGTAGGCTGATTGAATTGGTTGGCGTTTTCAATTTCCCTGAATCGTGCTGAGTTAGGTCCTAATGGCCAATTCCAGGCACTCTCGTTCGGAAGAACTCGAGCAACTCCGGGGTGAGTTGGTGAGGGCGAGCGCTTTGTTGGATGAGCTGGAGCGGCGCCACGCGCTGTGCGCTCGTGGCAAGAAGCGGTCCCGACAACGTTCGGACACTTCCAAACCGGCGATAGATGGCCAAATGCGTTTTGCGACCTGCGTCTCTGAAGGCTTGTTGAAGCTGCGCTGGGCTCAGAAGCAATAGGCCGGCCTGGCCGCCAGTCAAACTCCCCGTCAATTCTGGATGGATTCCGAGTTGGTGCTGGTGAGCAATCTATGACAAGTCTCGTTCCGAAAGGCGGGCACCACTTCAGGTGGAGTTGTTGGGAGCCGGTTGGATGCTGAGCAAGTGGCAGCGTCGTCGTCTGGCGAATCGCGCTCGTCAGCAAATGGTTAGTGGTCAATCTGCCGCTTGGAACTTGGCGGCAGATAGCAATGGATTGTTGTAGTTGTGCGTGGCCGAAACATAAACTCTTGCGTGATGGTCTTTGCGAGCAAACGGCATGAGGGTCCGACGAAATTGAGCGCCTGTCTCATTTAATATTCCAAATAAAGCAATCTGGACTTCCGATAGGTCCAATTCTGGCTTCTTTCGGTCGAGGCGGTGCTTTAAAGGTATTTAGTTACCTTATTTTTCGTATGTTCTGTATCAATTTGGCAACGTAGGGTCAATTTCGTGGCCAATGAGCGCTGCGGTGCAAGAAAAAAGTGCTAACAAATGGTTATCGCCGCTTGACTGAAAAGGGCGGCTGGTATTTGTTAAAAACACGAAAGCTACAGTTGCTAAATTAAATGCTCGCCAATTGGGAGTAGTTCGATGAAGAAATTTTTGTTATCTTTGAGTGTCGCGGCACTGGCGGCATCCCTGGGTGGAGCAGCTCAGGCGGCCGTGGTTATTTCGAGCGGTCCGTTCAGCGCGGGTGCCAGCAACACTAATGGGGATATAACCTTCGACGAACTCCCCTTTCACCAGCCGGTTTTCACTGCGAATGTCGCTAACCAAGCCGGACCCTTGGCCTACATTGGCGTGAACTTCTCCGGCAGTGCCTACATCGTAAACAATCTTGGCGGAGGGTCTGGTGGTCAGTCGGCTACCCCGGCGGGCGATACGACCAACTACATGTCCATTCTCGCTGGCGGCTCTGAAACGTTGACGTTCAATGCCGTTTCGAAGAACTTCGGTTTCTATTGGGGGTCGATCGACGCTTACAACTCCATCACCTTCAAGCTTGGAACTGGCGTGGTGGCTTCGTACACGGGCGCCTCTCTGGACATTGCAGCTGCTCCTGGACTTGGAAACCAGTTCGCAAACGCGCAAAATAAATACCTTAAGTTCACGGGGTTCAACTTCGACTCGATTATCTTGACGTCGAGCCAGAACTCGTTCGAGTTTGACAACGTTTATTTTGAGGCCGCGGGCCGCATCAATCCGGGTGTACCTGAAGCCTCCACTTGGGCGATGATGATCCTTGGTTTCCTCGGCGTGGGCTTCTTGGCATACCGTCGGAAGGATTCCAGCTCCTCGCTTCGGCTGGCCTGAGCGTTCGACATTCAGCTTTGGAAAAAGACCGCCGCTCGGCGGTCTTTTTTTTCGCATTAAGCAAGCGGTGGTGGGCTCGTGGTTGGCATGCGGCGATGATGCAGCTGTACTTATCGAACTGCGGAACAGTCGGATGATGGACGTGAGCCAATGTTGCTCGGTCTCGCGGTAACCGTTGTTGAATTCATCTGTTAAATCAGTGAGGTAAGTCTTGACTCGGGAGTTCGCGGAAAATAGTTTTTTAATATGAATTAACTAGAGGTTTGAAATGGGCGTTTTATTGCGAATATTTGGTGTCGCAGGTTGTTTGCTTGTGCCCACAATCTGTGTTCCCGCGCACGCGGCGCCCGTGACGTTGGTGGATAGCTACTGGGGTGGCTTGAACACCTACAACCCAGGCAACGGCGACAGCATCGGCGGCGGCATTTATCAGATTTCGAAAGCGGAAATTCAACGAACCAATAGTGGAAACTCGCTTCAAGTCGTCATTTACACCGCCTTTGCCGGCCATGCCGGGCAGGAGGCCGGGATCGGTTACGGCGCATTGTTCATCACCCCTGGAATAAATGCCTGGACTCCGACAGGTAGCGGCCCCCACTACGGCACGGATATTTACCAGCCTGGCGATTGGAAATAAGCGGTGACCATGCCGACTGTCCCAGGG
>JAKALI010000189.1 GCA_021813195.1 Pseudomonadota bacterium | reverse complement strand
TTGTCTCGGCATACTTCACCATATACGCCTACGAAGCACTGTCCGCCGAACTGGACAGCATCGAACACCTGAATTTTCTCTTTGGCGAGCCACGGTTCATTGCCTCGCTTGATCCCGATAAGACTGACAAGAAGTCGTTCAAGATAGAAGACGAAGGCCTTGAACTGGCCAATCGACTGCAGCAAAAGGAAATCGCTCGCCGCTGTGCCGCCTGGATACGCGAGAAGGTGGACATCCGTTCTGTCCGGCAAGCCAACCTGCTTCACGGCAAGCTGTACCACATCGACGATGGCCGGCGTGAGCATGCCATCCTCGGCAGTTCCAACTTCACCCGGCGCGGCCTTGGACTGTCGGCAACCCCCAACATCGAACTCAACCTGATTGTCGACGGCGACCGTGATCGTGCCGAGCTCAAGGAATGGTTCGATCAACTATGGGCCGACGAAAGCCTGGTCGCCGACGTCAAAGCAGAAGTGCTGCGCTATCTGGAGCAGCTCTACGTCAATCACGCGCCGGAGTTCATCTACTTCAAGACCCTGTTTCACGTCTTCGAACGCTTCCTGTCAGGCCAGGCCGACGACGCCCAACTATTTGACCGCACCGCCATTGTCGATACGGACATCTGGAAGGCGTTGTTCGACTTCCAGAAGGACGGTGCCAAAGGTGCAATCCACAAGATCAATGCCCATAACGGTTGCATCCTGGCCGACAGCGTCGGCTTGGGCAAAACGTATACGGCGCTGGCCGTCATCAAGTACTACGAACTGAGGAATCTGCGCGTTCTCGTCCTTTGCCCCAAAAAACTGCGTGACAACTGGACGGTATATCTCGCCCAGAACAACAGCGAGCTGAATCCGTTCCTGCGTGACCGCTTCGGCTACACGGTTCTATCCCATACCGATCTATCGCGGGAAACCGGCAAGGTGGATGGCATTGATCTGGCGGCCCTCAACTGGGGCAACTTCGATCTCATCGTCATCGACGAATCGCATAACTTCCGCAACAACACCAAAGGTAAGCGCGACGAGGACGGCAACATCATCCGCAAGAGCCGGTACGAACGGTTGATGGAAGACATCATCCAGACCGGCGTGAAAACCAAGGTACTGTTGCTGTCAGCCACGCCGGTCAACAACGATCTCAAGGATCTGCGCAACCAAATCTACTTCGTCACCGAGGGCCGCGACGCCGCGTTTTCGACGAGTTTCGGCATCCACAGCATCAAGGACACGCTGACGACGGCACAGAAAACCTTCATGGAATGGGCCAAGCGCGCCGGCGAGAAGGATGCCCGCGACCTGATGGACCGGCTATCGGCGGGATTTTTCACCCTGCTCGATGAGCTAACCATTGCCCGTTCGCGCAAACACATCCAGAAATACTATCGGGCATCGCTGGTGCAGATCGGCCAGTTCCCCAAGCGCAAGAAACCGGAATCCGTGTTTTCAGAGATCGACTTGAAAGGGCGCTTCCTCTCCTACGACCGCCTCAACGACGAAATCAGCAACTACCAGCTCTCGCTGTTCAACCCGTCGCGTTATGTGCTGCCTCAGTTCAAGGCTCAATACGAGGCGAGGAACATTCTCAACTTCAGCCAGGAAAACCGGGAAAAATTCCTCATCGGCATGATGAAGGTGAATTTCCTCAAGCGACTGGAAAGCTCAGTGCACTCCTTCGCCATCACGATGGAGCGCACCGTCGGCAAGATCGAGGATCTGGAAAATCGGCTGCGGCAGTTTCAGGAACACCGACAGGCGGAAGCGGACGATGTGCAACCTGACTTTTTCGCCGAACCCGAGGAAGAGGATGAAGACCTTGCCGAAGCATTTCAGGTGGGCGGGAAGCTACGCTTCCGGATGGAGCACCTTGATGTCGCCGCTTGGCTGAAAGACCTCGCCACCGACAAGCAGCAGTTATCCCTGCTCGCCGACGCCGCGCAGTCGGTCGACGCCAAGCGCGATGCCAAGCTTGCTGAACTCAAGAAAATCATCGAGCACAAGGTCAAACAACCCACGACCAATGCTGGCGGCCAGGAGAACCGCAAGATCATCGTGTTCTGCGCGTTCGCCGATACAGCCGCCTACCTCTATGAGGAACTGGAGGAATGGGCGCTCAAAAAGCTGAACGTGCATATCGCGCTGGTATCCGGTGGTGCCAAGCCAAACCGTACCACCTTCGGCCATGCCGACTTCACCCAGATACTCATCAACTTCGCACCCCGCGCCAAGCAGCGCGCCAAGATGAAGTCCATGCCACAGGACGGTGAGATCGACATCCTCATCGCCACCGATTGCATCTCCGAAGGCCAGAACCTTCAGGATTGCGATCTGCTGGTGAACTACGACATTCACTGGAACCCGGTGCGCATCATCCAGCGCTTCGGCCGGATCGACCGGATCGGCAGTCCGAACTCGGCAATCCAGCTCGTCAACTTCTGGCCGACGCCCGATCTCAACAAATACATCAACCTGAAGAACCGCGTCGAGGCGCGCATGGCCTTGGTGGACATCGCCGCCACTGCCGAGGACAACATCCTGCAGGCGGAAGACTTGCGTGAACTGATTCAGGAAGACTTGCGTTACCGAGACAAACAACTGCTCCGGCTCAAGGACGAGGTACTCGACCTTGAAGACTTCAACGAGTCCGTCGCCCTCAACGAATTCACGCTGGATGATTTCCGCATGGAACTGGCGGCCTACATCGAAGCGAACCGCGAAAAGCTCGAAGAGGCGCCCTTCGGCCTCTACGCAGTCGTGCCGCCCCACGCCGAATACCAGACCATCAAGCCTGGCGCCATCTATTGCCTCAAGCAACGCATCGAGGCTGCGGGCAACGAAGCCGTCAATCCGCTGCAGCCGTATTTCCTCGTCTACATCCGTGACGATGGTGAGGTTCGCTACAACTTCACCAGCCCCAAGCAGGTACTCGAAATCTTCCGTGCCGTGAGCCAGGGCAAGACGGAGCCTTACGCCGATCTCTGCGAACTCTTCGATGCCCAGACGAAACATGGTGAAGACATGAGCCAGTACAGCAGCCTGCTCGACAAGGCGGTTTCAGCCATCGCCGCACAATTCGGCCGCAAGAGCGTCGGCAACCTTTTTGCCGGGCGCGGCGGCAAGCTTACTGATGCATCGAAGCAGATAAAGCACGCAGCCGATTTTGAACTCATCACCTGGCTGGTCATCAAGGACAAGAACGATGCCTGAAAACCCTATTGACCGCCGCAAGGCCTTACAGGCTGCGTTGCAGGCATTCACCAGAACCGGATTGGCAGCTGCCTCGAAAAAGTTGTTGGACGTTCTGGGATATTCCAGCGAAAAGACCGCCGATCTTGGCACCAGCGCTGAAGCCTTGCTCGGCAACATCGAGCAGTTCAAGCCGGAGCTTGGGCCGATCAATCGCCACAAGGTCAAGGCAGACCGCTGGAAATCCTGCGCTTTCATTTTTCAGCTGACCAACGATGAAATTCCGTCCCTGGCCGTGGGGCAGGCGCCGCTGGGCACAGACAGCAAACTGGCACGCAGCCAGATCGAATCCTTCGTCTTCCTGGCCATCGAGTTGATGGATGAGCAATGGTCGCGCACCGATCTGGCGGCCATCGCCCGCGAACTGAACAAGCGCTTTCCCATGCCGGGCATCCTGCTGTTCAGGCATGGCAGCCTGTTTTCCCTGGCCGTCATCGACCGGCGCCAGAATCTGCGCGATACCAGCCGCGATGTCATCGACAGCCGCATCACCGTCATCAAGGATGTGCGGCTAGCCAATCCGCATCGTGCGCACCTCGATATTCTGGCGAGCCTGGCGCTGAAGAGTCTTGGCGACAAGCGCCGGCCGTCCAGCTTTCGCGAACTCTACGACGCCTGGATCGAGACCCTGTCCACCCAGAAGCTCAACGAGAATTTCTACAAGCAACTGGCCTGGTGGTACCTCTGGGCGGTCAAGGAAGTGCGTTTTCCGCAGGGTGGCGGGGCAGACCGCGATGCCATCGGCGTTATCCGCCTGCTCACGCGCCTGATCTTCGTCTGGTTCATCAAGGAGCGCGGGCTGGTGCCGGAGGCCCTGTTCGACCGCGATGCCCTCAAGGCCATTCTGAAAGTCAGCCCTGGCGAGACGGCGGATGAAAGCCATTACTACCACGCCATCCTGCAAAACCTGTTTTTCGCCACGCTCAACGTGGACATGGGTGCGGAACGCCGCTGGGCCAAGGATGGCTCCGGCATGAAGGGCGATTACCTCATCTCCCTGGTGTACCGGCACAAGGAAGCCTTTCAAAACCCCGACGCAGTATTGGCCGAGCACTTCGCGAACGTGCCGTTCCTGAACGGCGGGCTATTCGAATGCCTGGACGAGGCGCTGACCGACAAGGACCTGGAGCGCAATCCAGACCTCAAGAAACTCGCCGTCAAGGAAGGCACCGGCTGGGTGCTGCGCATCGATGGTTTCTCCCGCCGTCCGGAGGCCCGTGCCCATGTTCCCAACAAATTGTTCTTCGGCGGTACGGATGACGCGGCACTCAATACGGAATTCGAAACCAAGGGTAAGCGCTACCCGGTCAAGGGGCTGATCGATCTGCTGGGCGGCTACAAATTCACCATCGACGAAAACACCCCGCTGGATGAAGAAGTCGCGCTCGATCCGGAATTGCTCGGCAAGGTGTTCGAAAACCTGTTGGCCAGCTACAACCCGGATACGCGCAGCACCGCGCGCAAGCAGTCCGGCTCGTTCTACACCCCGCGCGAGGTAGTCGATTACATGGTGGACGAGGCGCTCATCGCCTATTTCTCTCGCCACCTTCCGAAGACGGATGAGCTGGATGGCAAGCTCCGACGCCTGCTCTCTCACGCCGACACCGGCCACGACTTCAGCGAGGCGGAAGCCGGCGCACTGGTCGCCGCCATCGAAAACCTCAAGGTGCTCGATCCAGCCTGCGGCTCAGGCGCCTTCCCCATGGGCATCCTGGCAAAGCTGTTCGTCGCCCTGAAGAAGCTCGACCCGGACAACCGCCGCTGGCGCGAACAGAATCTCGCCCCCTTGCAGCAGCGCCTGGCCGGAGCGCGCAAGACGCCCGACCCGGTGCAGCGCGATGCGGAAATCTCCGATGCCGAAGCCGCGCTGGAAAAACACAAGAAGGACTTCGCCGATCCGGCCTATGCGGACTACACGCGCAAGCTTTACCTGATCGAAAAATGCATCTTCGGCTCGGACATTCAGCCGATTGCCGTGCAGATCGCCAAGCTGCGTTTCTTCATTGCGCTGATCGTCAGCCAGCCCATCGACAAGGCAAAGCCCAACTGGAATATCACGCCGCTGCCCAACCTCGAAACCAAGATCGTCGCGGCCAATACCCTGTTCGGCGTGCCGCGCCACGGCGCCCAGGGCTCGCTGCTCGACGATCCGGCCATCGCCGAGAAGGAAGCGGAACTGCGCGACGCCAACGCCGCCTACTTCACCTCCCGCACCCGTGCCACTAAGAAACGGCGTAAGGAGAAGGTGCAGAAGCTGCACGAGGAACTGGTCGCGCTGCTCAAGCGCGACGGCTTCGTCACCACGCGCGATGCCGACCGCATGGCGCGTTGGGACCCGTTCGACCAGAACCGCTATGCCGATTTCTTCGACGTGGAATGGATGTTCGGCATGCCGCGTGCTCGCGACAATTCCGAAGCGGTGTTCGACATCGTAATCGGCAATCCCCCCTACGTGCGGCACGAGGACATCAAGGAGCTAACGCCGGTTCTAAAAAATGTATATCAATACGAATGCGGCAGCAGTCGCGCTGACCTCTACGTGTTCTTCTACGAGCGGTCGGTCAAGCTGCTCAAGCCACAAGGCGTTCTGTCCTTCATTACCTCGAACAAGTGGTATCGCGCCAAGTACGGTGAGGGGTTGCGCCAGTTCATGGCGACACACACCCGGCTTAAAAACATCATCGACTTTGGCGACGAAGCAGTTTTTACTGCCATCGCCTACCCCACCATCGTCATTGCTACCCGACGCGAGAAGCCGGTTTTCCCGCCGCCGGCAACCGATGTGGTACATGCGCTCAACTGGGAGCAGACGCATCCGGTAGAAACATTCCCTGCTGTGTTCTCCGCTGAGAACTTCCCCGTTCCTCAATCAGAGTTGAAAAAGGAAGGCTGGCAGTTGGAGCCACCGGGCAAACGAAAACTGCTGGGCCGAATTCGGGCGGCAGGCAAGCCGCTCGGCGAGTATGTCAGTGGGCGTTTCTATCGCGGCATCATTACTGGACTGAACGAGGCATTCGTTATCGATGGGGCGACCAGAGACAGACTGATCGCGGAAGATCCAAAATCTGCCGAACTCATCAAGCGCTATTTGCGCGGGCGTGACGTGAAACGCTGGCAAGTGGAATGGGCCGGCTTGTACCTGATCACCTTCCCTTTTGGCTTCCACGAGAAACTGAAAAACTACCCCGCGATACTGTGCCATCTCTCGCAGTATGAGGACGATCTGCGCAAACGTGGTCAGTGCACTTCTTCAAGAAATGGGAAGGGTGAGGGCCAACATCACTGGCTGGAACTCGACAACAACCCCAAGGAGTCATATCTCGCCGAGTTCGAGCAGCCGAAGATCTTTGTGCCGGCGATTGAAGATGGTGTCGAATACGCGCCTGATCTGGCCGGGTACTACGGCAACGACAAGACCAACATCATTGTTACGGAGGAGTGGCGCTATGTGCTCGCTGTTCTGAACTCATCGGTTTCGTGGTGGATCACCCAGCAAACCTTCTCGGGAAAGCAAGGCGGTTTTTATGAATTCAAGCCGATGTATGTTTCCCAATTGCCAATACCTGCGGCCAGCCAGGATTTGAAGAAAGTGCTCAGTGCTGTGGTGGATGGCGTTCTTGCGATAAGGGATGCTCGTTTCGAGCAACTCATCAACGGTCTCGTTTTCGAGCTGTTCTTCCCCGACGACCTGCACCGCGCCAAAATTCGCCTGTTCGATGCCTGCGAGAAAGCCGGTATCGGCAAACTGGCCGGGCTCAAGGACATGGCGCTCGTTAGCGCCGCCAACGAGCTGGCAGAGCGCATCTTCGCCACCAGTCACCCCATCTACGCCATGCTCTTCGACCTGCAGGCGCTGGACGTGGTGCGCATCATCGAGGGGCGGGAATGACCGGGCAGCCGAAACCGCTGCGCATCAAGCGGCTAACGCTCACGGACTTTCGTGCCTTCCCCGGCCCAGCTCCGGCGCACTTCGACCTCGACGGCAAGAACCTGCTGGTCTATGGCGAGAACGGCGCCGGCAAGTCGTCGATATTTCACGCTTTGGGTGGCTTCTTCGCACTCAAGCCGCCGCGCGCCTTGCGCGAACACAAGAATGTGTTCTCCGGCCTGGCGGATACGGACTGCCGGGTAAGCGTCGAATTCACCG
>JAKALI010000188.1 GCA_021813195.1 Pseudomonadota bacterium | reverse complement strand
TTGTTGTTGGCCTGGATCAGCGAATGGAGCGTGCGATCAATTGCATTGCGACGGCGTTGAGCGCGCGCATGCCAGTATTGATCTGCGGCAACGGCGGCTCGGCGTCGGATGCCATGCACATTGCCGGTGAGCTCGCATCGCGGTTTCTCATCGAACGCCCAGGTTTCAAGGCGATTGCGCTCGGCGCGAACGTCGCCACGTTGACGGCCTGGAGCAATGACTACGCCTACGAGACGGCATATGCCCGGCAGGTTGAGGCTTACGGCGAGCCAGAGGGCGTGTTGTGGGGACTGAGCACTAGCGGCAATTCGAAGAACGTGGTCGCCGCATTCGAACGGGCGAAGGCCATGAAAATGACTACGATCGCCACGACGGGGGAAGGTGGCGGCAAGCTCGCGGCTTTGGCAGACATTCTGTTGGACGTGCCTTCGCGTTCTACGCCGCGCATTCAAGAGGTGCACATTTCCATGTACCACTACATCTGCCAGCGCGTCGAAGAACAATGCGCTGCAGCGTTTCTTGGCAATGCCGGCTCCTAACCGATTCCTTCTCGTTGGATAAGAGCGGCACTGCTCGAAGACCATTTTTTCTTTTCTCATTCAGCTAAGCCGCTTCGATCAGTTCAGCATCCAGCGTGACGCGAACCTTACGGCCGAGCAGATCGAGCAGAATGGTTATTCGCTCGTGGTCCGTCATGCCCTCGTACAAGCCGAGGCAATCCGCGAATGCGCCCGCGGCAACACGGACCCGGTCACCGGGCGCGAATCGAGGACGAGCGTCCAGTTGAATAAATCCAGCCTCGTCCTCGCTTCGTCTGAGCTGCGCAATAATATCGTCCTCGACCGGCGCTGGATATTCGCCGCAGCAGACAAGGCCCGATATGCCGATCGTCGCATTGATCGAACGCCAGCGTTGAGTCGACATATCAATCGCGACAAATACGTAACGGGGGAACAACGGCGCGACCACCATCTCGATACGCCGCGCATGCCGACGGCACTTATGGTATTTCGGCAGATAGCTTTTGAAGCCCTGCCGCGCGAGATGGGTCACGGCTTTGTTTTCGGCGTGCGGATGCGTTTGCGCTACGTACCAACGGAATTCCGGGGAGGCGATCATGATTCATCTCGCTCCTTTGCCGTCAGATTGCGCACGCTCAATAAGGCCGGAACCAGAACCCGATCCTCGCCAAGCCGGTTTACAAAATCAGCAAATATCTCATGCGCCGATCCAAGATCCGTGACAAGAACGCCGTCGACCTCGCCCGCGATTGAGTCGAACCACTTCATCACCGGCACATTGACGAAGCGTGTGAGGTCCGAATGCCTGTCGATGACGGCAACGACCTTGATGCCGGACTCCAGCGCGCAAATCGTCGAGATTTCCGCAACGTCGGAGATTCCCGCCAGCGCGATGCGCCGCCAGCCGCGCCGCTGCGCCACCTTCAGCGTTTCGGCACAGTCCGCTCGCGCGCGGCGAAAAAAGGATAGCGAATAGGACAGATAGTCGACCGTCAGCCGAGATTTCTCGGTGAACCCGCGTGGCGTTAGATAGTAGGCGTAACGCCGGCTCGGGGCCTCCTTTATTTTGAGGAGGCCCTTGTTGACGCAACGCTTAAGATAGGCGTTCACGAGCCCAAGCGCGATTCCGAGTTCGCTGGCGAGATGACGCCGCGATTGTGCTCCGTCACGTTCCACGGACTCGAGCAACCCCAACAGAATGCGGGTCTGCTCGGCTTCCTGCCGTTGCGTCCCGCCCGCCATAAGGCCCTGCCCCCGTGTCAAACAATGTGAAAGTTACTTCGTTCACGGCATGAACGTCAAGGCCAGACGTTCAATTCATGAACAATATTTTTCTTTTATTATCACATAATTATAACAATAATCACGGCCAATATTACGCTTGCATGGACCTGAGTGATGCTGCAATAGAGCGCCACCGATGTTGCGGCGATAGCGTGCCGACTGCCATAAGCGCGCGCCTGACTCCTAACTTGAGCGGTCCGTGGATCAGGTCAAACCGCCCGCTAAGGCAAGCCGCAACGTTGCCGTTGGGCAGATTCTCGGACACTTTTGGGCATTGGCAGGGCTCGCATCCCGCGGAGCAATGATGCAGACAGTGGAATCGTCGAGAGACATGTGGCCACTCCGAAGGCTGCAACAATCAACGGGCGGCGCGCGTCGTTAAATGTGCGGCATTGCGGGCCTATTCGTCATCGAACGTAGCCGGCACGAATCGAGTCCGGGCGAGACCGCACTGCGTATGGTCGATACGCTCGCCCATCGCGGCCCTGACGGGCGCGGTTGGTGGGGCGATCCCGCCGCCGGCATCGGCCTTGGCCATCGCCGGCTTTCGATCATCGATCTGTCGCCGACCGGCGCGCAGCCCATGCATTCGGGAGATGGTCGTTACGTGATCACCTACAACGGCGAGGTCTACAATTTCGCCGAACTGCGCGCCGAACTGGAGACGCTCGGCCACACGTTCCGCGGCACCTCAGATACCGAGGTGATGTTGGCGAGCATTGTCGAATGGGGCCTTGAAAAGGCTGTTCAAAGTTTCGCCGGCATGTTCGCCTTTGCGCTCTTTGACCGCGAGATGCGCACTATTCATCTTGCTCGTGACCGTCTGGGGATCAAACCACTCTACTGGAGCGCTTTAGACGGCCAGCTACTCTTTGGCTCGGAACTGCGCGCGCTCGCCTCGCACCCCGCTTTCCGCGGCGAGGTCGACCGCGAGGCAGTCGACGCCTTGTTGCGCTATAGCTATGTGCCTTCGCCGGCAACCATCTATCGCGGCGTTTACAAGCTGCCGCCGGGCACGATCCTCTCTGTAGCGGCCGCCGGTGAACCGAAAATCGAACCTTATTGGCGCCTGCGCGACGCACTAGCTCAACCGAAACGCAGTGACATCAGCGCGGACGAGGCCACACAGCAGCTAGACAAAATCATGCTCGAGGCGGTCCGCCAGCATATGGTTGCCGATGTGCCCCTGGGCGCATTCTTGTCCGGCGGCCTGGATTCGTCGGTTGTGGCTGCGCTCATGCAGGCCGGTTCGAACCGAGCTGTACGCACCTTCACCATCGGCTTTCATGAAAAAGATCATGACGAATCGTCGCACGCACGCGTGGTCGCGCGGCATCTGGGCACCGATCACACTGAAGTAGTGCTCGACGCGGAGTCAGCGTTGGGGCTGGTCCAAGACATTCCCGACTGGTTCGACGAGCCATTTGCCGACTCTTCCCAACTGCCAACGTATCTCGTGTGCCGGATCGCACGGCAACATGTCACGGTGACGCTGTCCGGCGACGGCGGCGACGAACTGTTCGGCGGCTATCCGAAATACACCATGCTAGAGCGGCTTTGGACACACGCAGGTCATTTACCGCGTGGCATGCGATCCCTAATTGCGACTGGCTTGCGCCGATTACCGGAGCCGATGTTGGCGCGCACCGCCGCACTGCTGATAGACCCGGCCCGCGCCCAGCGGATCGGCGAGAAGACCGTCCGGATGGCCGCTGCGCTCGACGCGCCCAATGCCGACGAGGCGGCGGCAGCGCTCAGCGTCGTCGGCCTCGGTGGTCGCGGCCTCGTGGAGGGCGCCCAACGATCGATGACCAACGGGCGCCTGCAGGGTCTGGCCGATCTGCTTCCCGACCTTCGGTCGCGCATGCAAGCGCAGGACATGGTCAGCTATCTGCCAGACGATATTCTCACTAAAGTCGATCGCTGCTCGATGGCGGCGTCACTGGAATCGCGCGTGCCGTTGATCGACCATCGCCTGATCGAATTTGTCTGGTCGCTGCCCGCAGATATTCGTCGCGGTACGAAGCCCAAGGCGCTGCTGCGCTCAGTGCTGGCGCGTTATGTTCCGTCAGTCCTATTCGATCGGCCGAAACGGGGCTTCACGGTGCCGCTCGATCGCTGGCTGTCGGGCCCGCTGCGCGAATGGGCCGATGACCTACTGTCGCCAGATGCACTCGCGCGTGACGGTCTGTTCGACATAGCTAGCGTGCGCGATTTGTGGCAACAGCACTTGTCAGGGCGCCGTCATAATGCGACCACCCTGTGGAACATCCTGATGATGCGGACTTGGTCGGCGCGTTGGCTCAAACCGCGCGATTAATTCCAGCGGCCGCGCGCTCATCCAAGCAGAGCTCGAACGACACTACGTTGCTGGTATAGGACGTTGCTACCATGCGATCGGTTTCTCCACCGTGCCTGCTCTATCTGGCATCAGAAGATTGGTATTTCCTATCGCATCGGTTACCAATGGCGCGCGCGGCGCGAGACGCCGGCTATGAAGTCCATGTGGCAACCCGCGTTGTCGACGGCGGCGAAGCCATCACATCGGAAGGGTTCGTATTGCACTCGCTCAATTGGCGGCGCGGGAGCACCAATCCGTTCGCCTTCATTCGCGCCGTTGCCGAGGTGCGCAGTCTCTACCGGAAACTCAAACCCGCACTCGTTCATCAGGTGGCACTCTGGCCTTCAATCGTCGGGTCAGTAGCCGGCCTAGGCCTGCGGATACAGCGCCTGTCGGCAATTGCCGGCCTTGGCTTTGCTTTTACCTCGAACACAATTCAGGCCCGCTTCGTGCGGACGATCTTGCGCCCGCTACTTCGCCACCTGCTCGGCGGTCCGCATTCCACCGTGCTAGTGCAGAATCCAGACGATTACGCAGCGATGACCGCAATCGGGATTGATCGCTCGCAGCTTTTCATCATTCCGGGTTCGGGCGTCGATATCGAACGATTACCGCCGCTGCAGGAGCCCGCGGGCCCGATCACCGCTGCCTATGTCGGACGACTGCTGGTGGACAAAGGGCTGCGCAGCCTGATTGCCGCTCAGGCCCAGCTTACCACGCGCGGACAACCGGTCCGCCTGCTGATCGCCGGCGAGCCCGATCCCGCCAATCCGGCCTCCATTCCGCAGCAGGAGCTCGCAGATTGGCGCAAGCAGGCCGGCGTCGTCTTGCTCGGCCATGTGCCCGATATTAGTACCATCTGGGCCCAGGTGCATATCGCGGTCCTGCCGTCGCGACGCGAAGGGCTACCGAAAAGCCTGTTGGAGGCCGCAGCCTGCGGGCGTCCAATTGTGGCGACCGATGTGCCCGGAAACCGGGAGATCGCCAGACGCGGTGTAAACGCGCTGGTCGTTCCGGTTGACGACGCAGAGGCCCTAGCCGATGCCATTGCCGAACTGGCGGATAATGCCGAATTGCGGGCACGGTTCGGTACGTCCGGCCGCGAGCTGGTTGAACGTGAGTTCTCCAGCGCGCGTATTGGTGCAGAAATAGTGGCTCTTTACCGCAAGTTGTTGCTGTGGCAAGCGGGCGCGCTCCCCTCCAATCATCCGTAAGATTGATATCGGGGCGCGGCTTGATTCGAAGCTGCAATCACGTAATTTCCCTGCAATTAAGCTCAACAACCGAAAATGACGCGAGGTAAACGATAAATAACCGCGAATAGCGTTCGCGCCCCCGAAAATGAACACAAGACCTTCTGCAAAACCTGTCGCTAAAACAGAATTGTCCACTGACCCAATAGACTCGGCCGCTGCGACCATGACTATGAAGGAACCACCCGAGTCCGCCATGAAAACTACTCACGCTGAACAGAGAGGCCATCGACAACCGTTATTATTCCTGATGGGTGCACTCGCGCGTCGCCGACATATTTTGGAGCTCCTGCGCAAGGCTTCGTCACTTGCCGTTCATCTCTTTATCATTCGCATTTTGTCGATGGCGGGCTTCTTCATCGCGCTGTGGCTCTGCCCAGTTAATATATTTGCAAATGTCGGCCTCTACTTGGCATCGCTTAGCCTGGGCAATCTCGCCATTTTCGGCCGATATGACTTGCTCATCATAAACGCCAACGATGAACAGCAGTGCATCGATGCCGTGCACCTCTGCACGGGTGTGGCAGCAGGTGCAGTCGCTGTGGCGCTGGTTGTCAGCCAATTTTTTGAAACATGGATCGCCCTGTATTTCGCCATTGCGCTTTTTGCCCGGGGTTGGCTGCGCTTGGGCCTGACGTTCGCAACGCGTTATGGTCGATATGATCGAGCGCTGAAGGCGCTGTTTCCACACGCGATTGCCCAGCCCTTCATTCTCGTTTACCTCATCCAATATGGGCAAGATCCGCTCTTTGCCTTTATTCTCTCCGATATCATAGGCCACTTCATTGCTGCTGCGAGTGTTGGCATTAGCGAATGGCGGGCGTTTAACCTCTCGTTCCGACATCGGTTTCGTTATCGCCAAGTGGCGAATATGGCCCGCGCAAATAGCACGCTTCCATCTGTCAACCTGACCGCCGCCGCTTCGGCGTTCCTATTCGCAATCACGCCCTTGTTCTTCCTGCCAAGCGTAACAAATGGCGTTTTGGCCGGCACACTTGCAGTTTTGATTCGAATACTCGATGTGCCAACATCATTGATGAGTTCAGCACTACAGCCGATCCTTGCGAAAGACGTTACGGATCGCAATCGAAGTGAAAACAAGCAGATACCAAGGAGCACCTTTGTGCTGCCAATCATAGTTGCAACAATTATTTTTGGATCGATCTCGCTTGGTGCAACTGTGCTTAATGGCCTACATCTGGCGGATAATTGGCACCTCGCTCTGACTCTCTTGCCATCAGTCGCGTTATTCCAAGCCAGCATCGCGGCCGCCTCTCCGCTTATAGACGTCGCGACCTTAGTCGGTCGTCAACAAGGCTTACTGACGTTTAATTTTGCTGCCGTTGCCGCTGCCGTGTCAGCATTTTTTCTGTGGGGCCACGACCCGATCTTTGCAATCATCGTAACCGGAGCGATCGGCTTCGCACGGGTAATCGCAATCAGCGCTTGGCTACTGGTATCTGGCAACGACAGATTTCCGCCTTCTTCCCCAGAAGGAGAGCGCGAGACCTCTACGCAGACAGGGGCATCTAATTTACTAGCGCCTTGAGAGTCGGTTTCGAAACTCATGCGTTCCGCGCTATGCGGCGTGAGAGCAGCATGACGGAGGCGGCGTAGAGGAAAGCTCTCGCGGAATCGATGGTGGCCTCGAAATCCTTGGCGAGCCTCCTGTTGCGGTTGGTCCAAGCAAAAAATCGCTCGACCACCCATCGGCGCGGCAGAACGGCAAAGCCGATCTGATCTGGGCTCTTGGCAACGATCTCCACGATGATGCGGGTTGCGGTGGCGACGCGCTCGCCGGCATAGCCACCATCGGCGAAGACGCGCTCGATGAATGGAAAGAATCGGCGGGAAGCTTGCAGCAGCGGGCCGCCGCCGTCGCGGTCCTGAATGCTGGCCGGGTGCGGTTCGAGCACGAGACCGCGCCCGTCCGTATCAACGAGGGCATGACGCTTGCGCCCTTTGATCTTTTTGCCGGCATCATAACCGCGCGGACCGCCGG
>JAKALI010000187.1 GCA_021813195.1 Pseudomonadota bacterium | reverse complement strand
CTTGCAGCCGATATTGCCCAAGAGGCCGGCGAGCAGCGCGCGGTGGATCTGCGCATACTCGGCCTCTTTCTCCGACACCTTCCAGCCGAGCTCGGCGACGAAAGTATGCAGCTGGCTGTGGATGTCGCGCCACTCGCGCATGCGGTTGTACGACAGGAAATTGTCGCGGCACAGCTCGGCGAGCTTGCGGTTCGACTTCTTGTGTTCGAGCGCCCCCTCATAGAACTTCCACAGCTTGAGGAAGGCAAGGAAGTCCGACTTCTCGTCGTCGAACTTGGCCTGCGCCGCGTCGGCCGCGCCTTGCCGCTCCATCGGCCGCTCGCGCGGGTCCTGCAGCGACAGCGCGGAGGCGATGATCAGCACCTCGGCCAGGCTGCCCTCCATCTTCGCCGCCAGGATCATGCGCGCGATGCAGGGGTCGAGCGGCACGCGCGCGAGCTGCCTGCCGATCTCGGTCAGATCATTCGCGTCGTCCACCGCGCCCAATTCGGCGAGCAGGCCGTAGCCGTCGCCGATCGCTTTGGGCAGCGGCGGATCGAGAAACGGAAAATCCTCCACCTCGCCCAGGTGCAGCGACTTCATGCGCAGGATCACGCCCGCGAGCGAGGAGCGCAGCAACTCGGGTTCGGTGTAGGCCGGGCGCGCCTTGAAGTCGTCCTCGGCGTACAGGCGGATGCACACGCCGCTCGCGACGCGGCCGCAGCGCCCGGCGCGCTGGTTCGCGCTCGCCTGCGAGATTTTCTCCACCTGCAACTGCTCCACCTTGCTGCGGTAGCTGTAGCGCTTGATGCGCGCCTCGCCCGGATCGACGACGTAGCGTATGCCCGGAACAGTGAGCGAAGTCTCCGCCACGTTCGTCGCGAGCACGATGCGCCGGCCGGTGTGCGATTTGAACACGCGCTCCTGCTCCGCCGCCGACAGCCGTGCGAAGAGCGGCAGGATCTCGGTGTGCGGCGGGTGGTGCTTCCTCAGCGCCTCGGCGGTCTCGCGAATCTCGCGCTCGCCCGGCAGGAACACCAGCACGTCGCCCGGTCCGCAGCGTGCGGCCTCGTCCACCGCGTCGACGATGGCCTCGACCGGATCCTGCGCCTCGCGTTGCGCCTCTGTCACCCCCGCGCGCGGCGCGGCGGCGCCCGCCGCTTTCTTCTCCGCCTGAGGCCGGTAGCGCACCTCCACCGGATACAGCCGGCCGGAAACTTCGATCACCGGCGCATTGCCAAAATGCCTGGAGAAGCGCTCTGCGTCTATGGTTGCGGACGTTACCACCAGTTTCAGATCCGGCCGCCGCGGCAGCAATTGCTTCAGGTAACCAAGCAGGAAATCGATGTTGAGGCTGCGCTCGTGCGCCTCGTCGATGATGATCGCGTCGTACTGGCGCAGGTCCCGGTCGCCCTGGGTCTCGGCGAGCAGGATGCCGTCGGTCATGAGCTTGATGTAGGAGCGCGGGCTGATCTTGTCGCTAAAGCGGATCTTGTAGCCGACCGCGCCGCCGAGTTCGGTCTTCAGCTCCTGCGCGATGCGCGCCGCGGTCGCGCGCGCGGCGATGCGCCGCGGCTGCGTGTGGCCGATCAGGCCCGCCACGCCGCGCCCGAGTTCGAGCAGGATCTTCGGCAGCTGGGTGGTCTTGCCCGAGCCGGTCTCGCCGCAGACGATGACCACCTGATGCTTCTCGATCGCCTGCGCGATGTCGGCGCGCCGCGCGCTGACCGGCAGCTCTTCCGGATAAGTCGGCTTGGGGCAGGCGGCGCGGCGCAGTTCGAGCTCGGCTGCGGAATAGCGGTGTTGCTGCGGGTTCGGGCGCCTGCGGTCGGATTGCTCGGGTTTCACCCGCGCATTTTACCGGCTCTGGGGCTGCACCCCGAAACAGAATGCCTGCAATTCGGCCAATCCGGTCAGGCAGTCAGCGTCGAACGTACGGCAGGTGTTCGCCAGTCAGCAGACCTTGGCGACGGCCCGGCTTCCAACGTCGACTTCTCCATCACGCTCCCGGCAACTGGCGACCCGAAGCATTGAAACAGTCTCGAACGGCGGACCCTCAAAAGCCACGACCACGTTTCGCAGATGCGACATCGGACTGCTTGAGGATGGTCGTCCGTATCGAGAGGCAGTCGACGGGTGCCGCCTGGTGTTGTTTAGGTTTCGTCAGCGATGCGGTAAATCTCGAGTGGTCACGGCAAGTCTTTGCCGTTTCGCCGGTGAGACTACTCGTCACTCCAACGTGGCGGCCAGCCGATCGGCTTCCCTCGCCAAGTCTGACTTCTTGAGTTTCCCAAGCCGACGAATCGGCACGGAGCGCGGGACGATGCCCCGAGAGCCCGATGGGAATGCAGGCACGCCCATCAGGATAATGGATCCTGTTCGGATAACAGGAAAGCGAAAAGACTCGGCGAAACCGTGAGGGCTCGGCCCCTAGCACCAGACGCGATCGGTTTAGATGACCTGGTGTTTCCTCAGCAACTTGTCGAAGAACGCGGCCAGGATTGCCTGCGCATTCGGCCCAATCATCGACCGGTCAAAATCTACGTCCGCGAACTCGGCCGCACCGAAGCGGTACACCTCGTAGCCCGCCAGACGCAGGCGCCGGTCTTCCGCCACCATCTCGGCATAGCGTGAGGGATCGGCCGCATAGCCTTGCCCGCCCGCGGTCGGCGCTGCGTAGTGCCGCCGGCCGTCAACCTCGATCACAACTCGAATTCCGTAGTCGAGCATCAGCAGGAAGTCCATGCGCTGTCGCACGAGAAACTGCTCCTCGCCCCGCTCTCGCTTGGTGTAGGGGTCATAATGCAGGTAGACCTGCGGCAGCAATGCCGGGAGCTTTTCGCCGAGGCTTGCTCCGTAGCGCTCGTAATACCCTCGGAATACCGCGAACTCTCCGGGGGAATTCGTGGCGCGGACCGACTGCAGAAGACGGAGGTAGAGTCGATCCTTCGCCGTTGCTGCATCTTCAATGCCGTGCGTCTCCTGCCACCAGCCTCGCAGGTCCTTCCACAAGAGCATGCCCGAGGTCGGTAACGGCCTGTCGTAGACCAATACATTGTCGGCATTGCGAACGATCTCGACGTCGTTGTTGACTGCGTCGCGAAACACGAGCTCGGGCTTTTCTCCTATCGAGGCAAAGATGATGTTCTTCATCGCGCCCACGACACCAGCCTGGACCCGCGCCACGCCGAAGATCGGATAGCCGGACTGCGCAGCAACCTGCTGCACGACGAAGCCGTCGCGTTTCAACGCCTGCGTCAACGCTTCCGCCAGTTCATTCTGTTCGGCGTCCCGCCGCGCCATGGGATCAAGGACCTTCTCCAGTAGGGAAAAGAACCGCGTCTGGCTGCAAGACATAGCACCGCAATGGGTGAGCAACTCCTCGTTGGACCAGTCTTCCGGGTTTCGAATGTAGTGCTGCTGGATGTTCTCCTCGAGGCCGGTTCGACCAAAAAACTCGAACCCCGGTGACCGAATCTGGTTTTCGCCGAAGACCTCGCATAGCGTGTCGATCAGCGGTAGCTCCCCGAATAACGGCTGCGCCTGGTTCAGCACCTTGAGCACGTCGCGGCGCACGAGCGGGCTTACTCGATGCATCGCATGTGTCGTCATTTCGCTCACGGTCTCGGCAAGTGCCGGCGTTCCGTACTCCGCGACCACCTTTTCCGCGACCCGCAGCAACTCGTCTCGCTCCAGGTTGCCGATGAGCCGCTTAACGTAGCTGCGCTTGCTGCGGAATGCGTCCTCGGCATCACCTTCCGCGACCGTGGCCTGGATGCCCAGCCGCACGCATGTTGCCGGGACGTTCTGCGCCTTGACGTACCCCGCCACAGCCTCCGCAATCCGATCGCGCAGGGCGTCCAGTGGAATGATCGGATCCACGTGAAATCGCTAGACCGGTTGGTCCGGCGTTGAAAGATGGTCAGAACTCGGCATGGCTCGCTTGAGATACTCCGCGGCGGCGCCTGCCAACGCATGCTCGGCTCGGTCGAACGCCTCTTCGGCGCGCTCACGCAGCTCAGCCTTGTGCCACAGGATGTTCCCGCCCTCTTTATGCAGAAAGCGCGCCACGGCGAGGCAATCGAGACAAATTGCCGGGAGCCCAGTCAGGTCCAGAGACCAGACCTTTGGCATGAAATGGATGAACTCGTTACGAATTTCATTCAGCTTCCGCATACTTTCATCGTGCGTCTCCCCTGGAACATAGCGCTTGCTGTGCACCCAGCCGGCCGCAGCATCGGTCTTCACCTTCTCGTAGAGATTGAGGAAGCTGTCCATTCTGTCCGCAGGCAACGGCTCACCGGCCCGGTATTTCGTCAGCCAGTCGTCGCGGCGTTTGTCGGACATTGCGAGCAAACCGTTGCCGCGGTGAAGGGCCAATACCATGAACGCCTGCACCGTGCCGTGAACAGCGACGACGACCCACTTCCATCGGTAGAGGTCTGTCACCACAGACGCCGAAAAGTCGGCCACGGCCTCGATGGCAGAGACCGCCTCGTCAAAATGATTAGTCCTGAAGTAAGCCATAGTGACGGCTCACGGCTGCGATGCCATATGAGTAGAAGCTTCGGCACGCGGATTCATTACTGTGGCGGAGGAAAGCGGGTGAAAACCAGAGATGGTTCGGTAAACGCCCGTGTCGTCACATGCGTACAGGCAGCTACAAGGTAGAGCACCCTCGCCGAGCGGAGTCGTCGCATTGGGATTGAGAAAGAGCGTGACGCCCTCTGCCCACGTTTCCCTGGGCGTCTCGGGCGCACCCATGCGGAAGCGAAAAACGTAAGTCGATTCGGGTTCGTCCGGTTGATAGCAGACGCCTTCCCGCTCCGCAACGAAGTCGGCGGTTTGCCACGGTGTCGCGATCCTTACGAAGCGGGAGACGGTAAAGGCGTTTGTGTAAAGAACCCCGCTGATTTGCGCTCCATCTGGATCGTGGAAAAGGCCATCGCTGCCGTCGGCATCATCGTTGCGCCCATAGAAAAGGTTAAGAAGAGAGCGATCCACATAGGTCGTGGAGCCGGCTTCAAAGAAAGGTGCGACCACGAGAACAAGTGGGAGTCCCTCGCAATGTGGCCGCTCGTGATATCTGCGCATGAGCTTGCGCATCAGTATCGACTGCATGCGCTTGGGGAACTCGAGCTCAACCTTCTCCAGGATTTCCTCCTGAGAGAGCTCTGAGAGCGCACGCAACGAGATGTCGGTCATTCGCCCGGTAGTCGGATTGGCGGTCGTCGCTTCGACAGCGATGGCATTCCCCGCCCGTGTGGTCGCCAAGAAATCTGGCGACGGGTCCGGTCGTTCGACGTGAAACCGCGCATCTTCCAAATAGGCGTAGCACGCAAGCTCGAAAAGATGTGAATGGAATCCTTCGCCCTGAAAGCCGTTAATGAACGTCGCATTCCTGTCACCCATGCGTTGGTACAGCGAATTCATCAGCGATCGTGCCGCGCCGTGAAATGGTGAATCCCTCAATGCCCGGAAGGCCGAATGCAGTCGGTACTCGGGAATTCGAAGCTCAAAAAGGTCGGCTCGGGTGGTCACAGAACTGCGCTTTGAAGGTTCGCTCAGGGAACAATTTTTCCCGACTCAGCAATGGCGTCTGCCCGCGACGCGATGATTCGCTCGATCGCAAAGTCGCTGTTGGCGTAATCTGGATGCTGGGTGATGATGCCTGAGAGGCGATAGTTCACGACATGCTGAGGACTCTCGAACCAGCTAATCAGGGGCCCGCCGCTCACGCCACCCAGGTCATACTTCTCCGGCGGTGGTTTCACCTCTGAGTTCTCCAGCTGATGATCTCGCTCAACCAGCCAGGTGATCTGCCGTTCGGACACACGGCGAGCGACGACCAGCGCCGTGAAGAGGCCGAAATCGACCGAAAAGGGCTCAGCCTCAATCCGCTCTATGGCGGGATAGCCCGCCAGCATGATTCCCTTCCCTTCTTGTGGAACCTGAGGTGGCCAGCTAGTCAGCGGCATCACATCGCGGCCTAGCGCTGCAAGGAAGTGATCGTCGATTTGGACTGTGGCGATATCGAGGTCGTCCGACACATCGATGAGCTTCGACCACAAATCATCGACGACCAGATTGGAGACTTGCAACCTAACCCGCTGCTTCTTGCTATCCGCTTCCCAGCCTCGAAAGACGTGGGCTGCCGTCACGGCGAGCAGACCCTCCGGTGTTCGTAAAAACGTCAGGGTTCCATTGTTGATGATGCGCGGCACTCGGGAAGTCAGCCCGAACCAGTACACCGGCGCACAACTACGCCGGAGTATGTCGCGATATACCGCCCCGAGATCGCCCGCCATCAACTCCTTGGCGCGAGCGATCGATATGGGATGATCGTGTGCCGCTTCTTCCGAAGGCGTGACCATTTCCTCAGCTCCTCTCGCTTCAAGGGCTTTATTCACCGCATTTTCTCCGGTTCAAAATGCTCCGACAACAGCCAGTAGACCGTCCTGTTGGCGGGCACGTCGCCCAGGTCGTCCACCGCCGAGCGTGGCAAGGGCCGGTTGACCGTCCCTGCGAGCAAGGCCTTCGCCTTATGTCCATCCGGAAGGGGGGCGCGGATGCGACGCAAGACCTCATCGTTCCTGTCCGACGCGGCAGACGCCAGAAGAAGAAGGAACACCTTGCGAGCAGGAGCCGCCGCAAAGGTCGCAATGGCCCCCTCCACCGCGGCATCGTCGCCATGTCGCCCCACCATGAGCGTCAGGACACCCGACAGGTCGGCCGGTAGTCGAATCAGATCTTGATCTTCGATCCTGGAGACAAATGCGGTCTTTCCGTGATCGGCGGCATGCAAAAGTGCGAGCGCCGCGCCGGTTCTCACATCGGTGCGCCCAGGGGACCGGACAATCTTCAAGACCTCCTCACGATCAGAGGCCGAGGCGTTTAGTGCGACAGCCTGAAAGAGCGCCGTCCTCACCTTGAAATCCTGGCAGACCTTCGCGCGCTCGATGGCGGCTTGAACCTTTTGGCCAGACAGCCCTGGAATATTCATCAAGCAATCAGCGGCAGCCTGCGCGATGGGATAGTCGGCATTGCCGCGCCCCGGTATCCCAGTCCAATCCGACCAGGTATCGCCTGCCAAAACCAGTAATGTGTCGAAATAGGCTGGGATCAAGCGCTCGGACATCACTCGAATAAGCGATTCGCGCACGTACCGACTCTTGTTATGGGCCATCCGCAGCAGCTCGCTCGGCAGATCGCCGGCTGTTCGAGCCGCTACCGATTCGAGCGATCGCGCACGCACCACTCCAAGCACATGCTGCAAGCCGCGATTAACGATGTGGAAACGCTGCGTTGTAATGGCCGCATCGATTGCGGCTGTCGCGACATCGACGTCCTGGGTCTGGGCAAGCAAGGCCTCGATCTCATCGTCGACACCGAAGCCATTCGCCACGCCGAAGCGGACCTTGATCAGCTGCCCACGCTCGTCAACCGGAGCCAGTGCGCGCGCAAGCTCGATGCTTTCCGCTGGTAGCTTCCAGTCCCGCTCGTCTTCCGGCTTCGCAAACGCGATCA
>JAKALI010000186.1 GCA_021813195.1 Pseudomonadota bacterium | reverse complement strand
TAAAGATCACCAAGGCGGAGTTGCAACAGCTAAAGAACCTGGCGCTGGAAATCGACGAAGCGGTCGAGCGCCGCAACATGGCGCAGGTAATGAATTCGGATCGTCTGTTCCATGAGCACATTGCCACGGCTGCGCGAAACCAGATCCTCGCGGAAATTCTGAAGGTGCTGCACGCCCGGTCACAGCGCTTCTGGGCGATTTCCCTGTCGGCTGACGGGCACCTGGAAGAGGTCAAGGCAGAGCATCGAATCATCATCGACGCGCTTGCCAAGGCCGACCCCGATACGGCCGCGGCGGCGGTGGAAGCGCATGTGCTGTCGTTCAAGCGCTCATTGCTGCACACAAAATAGCGTTCAGTCACTGATCTGCGCAAAACCGTCAACCGATTGCGAGAGTGGCATTCGCGTAATCGAAATGCACCGCACCAACGTCGAGTGCCGTGCGCAGCCGGCCATTGACGACGCGGGAACAGCGTTCGCCTCACAGCAAATTTATTACGCCGCGAGGGTAGCTAGGGTCGCATATTGCCGATTGACTACCTACAATACGCCCCAGGCGCCAAATACGGCATCTAAGTACAATTTCGATCGCCAAACGTCCGATGGACGGATGGCGATCCGATCAAGGCAGTTGAATATCAGACTTTTGCGAGCGCCTGGAGCCGCCGCGCCAGTTCATCCGAGCGCAACGACCGCTCGTACGCGGCGCGCTGCGCGGCAAGATCTATGTTTCCGTCCGCCGTCTGATTCAAGTGCAGCTTCATTGACGCGACGACCTCCGGCTCGCACTCCACCAGCGCATCGACATAACGCGCCACCGCGCGCTCGAGCTCGTCCGCGGCCACGAGCTCGGTGAGGAAACCAATGCGCAGCATTTCCTCCGAATCCATGGCCTGTGCGGTCAGAAAGAGCCGTTTCGCGCTGCTCAACCCGAGCCTGGTGACGTAGCGGCGAAGCCCACCCGGATAATAGTGCAGGCCGAACTTCGCGGCCGGCATGAACATACGACTGCCTTTGACGCCGATGCGGAAATCGCAACACAGCGCGAGATCAATGGCCCCGCCGTAAACGCTGCCGTTCAGCGCGCAAATCACCGGCAACGGCAGGGACTCCAGTGTGTCCAGCACTTTCTCCAGACGATCGTCGAGGTGCTCCCGAATTGCCGCTACCGTGTATCCCGAGCTGAATGTCTTGCTGCCGGTCCCGGTTACGACAAGAACGCGAACCGCCCTGTCCGCTCGCGCGTGCTCGATGTGATCAAGCAATACGGCCAGGTCGGATGGATCGATGCGGTTGTGCTCGAGCGGTCGGCGCAATCGAATGGTCGCGCGGGCCCCCTTGATGTCCAGGCTTGGGGCAGTATCGGAGGTCATGGTTCGATTCTCAAGTCGGAAAGGCTGTTATCTTCCTGGTCCCATCACATGATTTGGAAGCCAGGTGACGATCTCGGGAACCACCGTCAGCAGCACGATAAACAACAGCATAATCAGCACGAACGGCAACGAACCCATCATCACGTCGCGAAGCGGCACCTCTGGTGCGATACTGCGGATCACGAACAGATTCAAGCCGACCGGGGGATGGATCAGACCGATCTCCAGGTTGATGGTCAGCACCACCCCGAACCAGACAAGATCAATGTTATTCGGCACGAGCACCGGAAGGATGAAGGGCATGCTCATCAGGATGACGGCAACTGCGGGCATGAAGAATCCGGCCAACAACAAGAATACGTTCAACACCAGCAGCAACTGCCAACGTTGCAGACTCCAGCTAAACATCCAGTCGGCGACGCTCTGGGTGATATACAAATAGGACATCATGTAGGAATACACTGCCGCCGCGGCGACGATCATCAATATCATCGAGGATTCGCGCGTTGCGTCGCGCATGATCGCCCAAAGGTCCGCAATGGTCGTGGTGCGATAGATCACGACGACGAGTACGAAAGCGAAAAACGCGGCGAGGGCGGCCACTTCGGAGGGAGTGGCGTAGCCGCCGTACATGAACACGGTTACCGCAACGATGATCGCCAGAAACGGGATCGTGCGCAGTAGTCCCGAGAATTTCTGCTTCAGCGTGTAGTGCTCCTGAACCAAGCTTTTGCCCGGCGCGCGCACGGTTACCGTCCAGGCGTAGATCGAGAATATCAGCACCAGCAGGATACCCGGCACCACACCGGCGAGAAATAATCGGCCGATCGAGGTTTCCGTCGCGATGCCATAAATGATGAACGTGATCGAAGGCGGGATCAGGATGCCGAGACTGCCGCCCGCCGCGATCGCGCCGGTCGCGAGCCGGGCCGGCACGCCGCGGCGCAGCATCTCTGGAATTCCGACTTTGCCGATTGCTGCTGCCGTAGCCGGGCTCGAGCCGCACATCGCGGAGAACAGACCGCAAGCGAAAATGTTCGCTATTACAAGACCGCCGGGAACACGGCATAGCCATCGGTGCAGTGATTCATAAACGTCCTTTCCGGCACGTGACAGCCCGATGGTCGCCCCCAGCACGACGAACATTGGCAACGTCAGGAGCGCGAAGCTCGAAAGCTCGCCGATGAACGTCCTAGCCACCGCCGACAGTCCCGCCGCCTTGCCAAACGCGGCCAGAAAACCGATCGCCACACCCACGAGGCCGAAGGCAATCGGAATTCCGGAAAACAACACTGCGAAGGTGATTACCAGCAGCAGCATGCCGATCTGCAATTCGCTCATTGGGTATCTCCCTCTGCGGCGCGCGCGGGCCGGAAGCCAAGCGTCTTTTGAAGCTCAACCATGTACTGCAGGGCAGTAAGGATCATGCCCACCGGCATGGCTGCGTAGCGTGGCCATAGCAGCGCCTGCCACACCCCGAGCGAACGCTCTCCGGAGTGATAGACCTCCAGCGTCATGCCGAACCCAGCCACTGCGAGATACAGACAGACGAGCAAGCCGATAGACTGGCCGAAAACAGCGAGCCTGCGCCGCCCACCGTCCGAGAGAACGGCCTCGAGCAGCTCCATCCCCACGTGCCCTTTTGTTCGCAGGGTATAGGGCGATCCAAGGAACACGGCAGCGACCATCATATCGATACTCGTTTCAAGTTCCCACGAGTTCTGATATCCCATCGATCGATAGGCCACCATCCACGTGATAACCAGGATGGACGCAGCCAAGAGTATGCCCGCAAGCACCGCGCAGGCAAGACTCAGCCTTTCAACCCATGCATTGAACAAGCGCACTTTGGTCTCCCTGTATGCACCGAGGCGAAGCGCCAGTGGCGCCGATCGCCGGGTGGCTCCCCTACATCGTGCGCGAACGCAGGAGCGCGTCGACCAATTCCTTGGCTTTCGGGCTGGAGTTGGCAAAATCCTTCCAGGCGGTCCGCTTCGATAGTGCGAGCCATTGGTCGAATTCCGCCTTGCTCATCTGTCGCACCTGCGCGCCTGCGCCTTTGAATACTTCGACGACTTTTTGTTCCACCTTGACCTGCTCGGCGTTGAAGAATACTTCGCTCTTCGCGGCAGCTTCCTCAAAAATCCTATGTTGTGCGGGTGTCAGTTTGTCCCAGGCCATCTTGGAGATGATCAAAGGCTGAATCAGCATGAATATCGTATAGTCGCCACCGATGGTCGCGAATTTGGTCTGTTCATACAGACGCATGCTGACGAATGTTTCATATGAGGTGAGGAGCCCGTCAAGTACGCCTGACTGCACCGCGTTGTAGAGCTCGGTCGACGGCATCGAGAACACCGATGCGCCGGCGCTTTGCAGCGCGCTATCGATCGTTTTGTCGGCGCCGCGCATTTTCAGGCCTTTGACCGAGTCCGGACCGGTGATCGGGTGCACGCGATTGGCAAATCCGCCTTCGGTCCACCACCAGGTCAGGATGTGAAAGCCGTTGGCCTCGGCGAGGTCCTGCAGTTTTTTCGCGTACTCGCTGTTCTTGAGCTTCATTGCGTCGCTGATATTGGTGATCGCCCCAGGCAGGATCGTCACCGAAAGCTCTGGAATCTTGCCAGCACCGTAGATCAGCGGAAGAACGCACATTTCTATGGTGCCATCCTGGACGGCATCCAACTGCTTCAGCGGGTTGCTGATCAGCGATGCCCCCGGATAGATGCGAAATTTGATCGACGGGTCTTTCTTGTTGACCTCTTTGATAAATTCACGCGCGGCAAGATCACGACCATCCGTTCCCTGTTTCCATTGGTGCGTCAGCTTGAATTCCTGCGCCTGGATCTGAGTGGAAATCACAAATAGAAATGTTAGAGTCAGCAGTCTGCAAAAGCCATACTTCATTTCAGTCCTCCTCGGGTGAATTGAAACATCAATATCCCATTCTTTCGGGCGCGCTATTTCTGCGCTTGAGTACCTGCCGCGGCGTATTGCTGCACCACACCTGCGCCCAGCAAAGTCTCAATTTCGACCTCCGTCAAGCCATAGTCAGCCAGTACCGCGCGCGTGTGCTCGCCCAGTAACGGCGGAGGCGTTCGGACACAGCCCCCCTCAAGCGAGTCCATGCTGACTGGATTGGCAAGCTGCTTCAGTTTTCCCAGCAAAGGGTGCGCCACTTCCTCGACCAATCCGCAATGCTGCACCTGCGCATCGGCAAACACGTCTGCGAGATTGTTGATCGGCCCTGCGGGGATTCCGAGCGCGAGCATTGCTTCGGTCCACTCGCGCCGTGTCCTTAACTTAAGTTTCGCCTCGATGATCGATTTGAGCTCGTCCCGATGCTGCATGCGGGCCGCGTTGTCGACGAATCGCGGATTCGCTGTCAGATGTTCGAGCTCCAGCAATCCGCACAGCTTGCGCCACATATCCGGGGTGGCCGGAGCCAGGTTGAGCGGACCGTCCTTGGTCTCGAAGGCACCATAGGGTACGATTACCGGATGCGTATTTCCGGTGGGCTCCGGAACCTCGTTCAGACTGAGGTAACGCTGGCCCTGCACGCTCAGCAGTCCAACCAGACTTGCGAGGAGCGAAGTCTCGACGCGTTGCCCGCAACCGCTCGTCGAGCGCGAGATGACAGCAGCGAGCACTCCGATCGCCGCCCACATGCCCGAGGTAAGATCACCGATGGCCACACCTACCCGCGTTGGTCCGGTGTCTGGCATGCCGGTAAGACTCATCAGGCCCGAATATCCTTGCGCAATCTGATCAAACCCCGGCCATTGTCCGGCCGGACCAGTACGCCCGAAGCCTGTGATGCCCGCGTAGACAAGGCGCGGATTCGCCGCACTGAGTCCTGCGTAACCTAGGCCCATGCTCTCCATGGTTCCGGGCTTGAAATTTTCCACAAGCACATCGCTCTTGGCGGCGAGTCTGGCGAGCAATTGCATGCCCTGCGGGTGGCGAAAGTCCAGTGCCATGCCGCGCTTGTTGCGATTTGTGGAAAGATAGTAGGCGCTGATGCCGTGGTCGAATGGGCCCCAGGTGCGAATCATGTCCCCGCCCGGCGCCGGTTCGACCTTTATCACGTCGGCCCCAAGATCGGCGAGGATCATTGTGCAGAACGGGCCCGCCAGCGCGCGCGTAAGATCGAGCACGCGAATTCCGGCCAGCGGAAGCGGTTTGTTCGAATGCGCACACCGCTGCGCCCCCGGGGCGCTCACTTCACCCCCTCGAGATAGGACGGGGGCAACTGCGACGCCAGTTCTGCGAGCAGCGCAGACTGAATCGTAAGATGCGAATGCATTTCCTGTGCCGCGCGCTCGCCATCGCCGTCCACGATGGCTTTCGCTACCGCTTCATGCTCACGACTGGAGTTCTTCAGGCGCATTGGACTGCGCAACCGGAATCGTCGGTACGGCGTGAGCCGATTTCGCAGCGCGTTGACTATTTCCAGGAGGTAGTCGTTATGTGCGCCCAAATAGACGAGCTCGTGAAATGCGTAATTCGCATCGAAGTACCGGCTATACGCGCTCTCTGCCTTGCTGCGCGCCTCATGCGCGCACGCCTGCACCGCCTGCTTCAGCAGATTACGCTCCGCGGCAGTCATGCGTTCGGCAGCCAGGCGCGCACACAAGGCCTCGAGCTCGGCCATTACCTCAAACATCTGCACCATGCGCTGCAGCGTGATCGGCGCTACCACGGCGCCACGCCGCGGACGGAACTGGATCCAGTCGATCGCGGCAAGCTGCAGCAGCGCTTCACGCACCGGTGTGCGCGACACGCTGAACTTGCGCGCAAGTTCCGCTTCGTCGAGATGATCCCCGGGTTCCAGTCTCCCGGCCATGATCTCGCCTTCGATATAGCTACACACGGCAGCAGCGCGACTATCACGGCCGCTCGGTTCGGTGCGCGAGCCCGGTGTCACGGTTGTGCGTTTTGTCGCCATATAACGAATATTGAAAGCGTCGTTCTGTATATTTATAGGCCAGCAATATATATGGTTAAACTGCCTGCTGTCAATGCGAGATACAAAACAAGTTGCACCTGGAATACTGAGATCTAGTGCATGGAGACTGCGGACAGGAGATTGCGATTCCTGCAGATGCGCACCAGTCGCAAGCGGGAACAATTACCGGTGGAATGCCGGGGTGAAATTCCGCCAGTAGCGAACGTGATGAAAGAAAATGATGCCCGCGATCAATAGGCAATGGATTTGCTGCCCCGTTCGCCGCGACCTTCGCACGAAGACACAGCCGTACTCCGCGCAAAACAAAGGGGCACTGCTTTGCGACGCCGGGATGTTTTCGCCGCCTGGCACCATCCCCGCCGCTGCCGACTCCGACGCAGATACCTTGGAACGCTTCGCCGATTCCTGGTGTCCGTCGCCTGCGTTTCCGACGCCGTGCCAGACATCGACACCGCCTTCGCGAGGTCGACCTATTCTGTTTTCCTACCCCGCGCGCGCCTGGTCGCGCTGGACACGGCTATCGCCGCGGCATGGGATTGGAGCACCCCCAGCGCGACCTCTGCCGACCCGAATAGTCCCGGCAGCAGCTTGAACACGGTGTCCCAAGTAGTCTCGGCTTCAGAGTCAAAAAGATCGTCAAACGCCTTGTTGCCGATTTCCCTGATGTCCGACAACGTTTCGTAGTCGGCAGGCGCCAGTGCCTGGACGGGGATGCTTTCACCCTTGACGTCCAAGACGTCGCATTGGATTAGGCGCTGCCTTGCATCGACGGCGGCTTGCTCGCTCGAGCGAAGCTGAAGGAGCACCCGCCGCGGCCTCTCGTCGACCATCCATCTGAGCAGGTAGACGCTTACCAGCGCCGCGCCCTCGTCCAACAATTCATCCTCGCTTCGAAGCTCGCGCACCAAAACGTGCTCGGTGTTCGGCACAAACCACTGAAGCGCCATGATGGCGTCGTCAACATTCTCGGTTCGCCAGACGTGGCAGCCGGCCCTGAGCCAGCCGCCGGCCGTAAGTCCGATTTCCTTCAAGAACCGATCGCGCAATGGCTTCGATACTAGTGTAGTGTTGCATTCTGTTTGGAACTTAAGCGAGCATTGGCGCGGATGACCTTCTGCAGGATGTCGCGAGCGCTCTTGGTCCAAATGAAAGGTTTTGGGTTAGTGTTGTGTTGAG
>JAKALI010000185.1 GCA_021813195.1 Pseudomonadota bacterium | reverse complement strand
GGTGTGTGTGCTGGACTCCAACCAGGGCGTGGAGCCACAGACGGAAACCGTCTGGCGGCAGGGTGATAAGTACGCTGTTCCGCGCATCATCTTCTCCAACAAGATGGATAAGACCGGCGCCGACTTTTACATGTGCCTTGCGGATATCAAAGAAAAGCTCGGCGCGAAGGCTGTTCCACTGCAGCTTCCGATTGGTTCCGAGAGCGACTTCAAGGGCGTCGTGGATCTGATCACGATGAAGGCCATCACCTGGGACGGTGATGGCAAAGACGCCAAAATGATCGAGTCGGAAATTCCCGCCAATCTTGCTGACAAGGCGGCCGAATTCCGCGCGGCCATGATCGAGGCGGCCGTCGAAATGGACGACGCGGCCATGGAGGCTTACCTCGAGGGTAAAGAGCCCGATGAGGCCACGATCCGAAAGCTTATTCGCAAGGCGACGATCTCGCGCGCTTTTTATCCCATGTTGTGCGGCTCCGCCTTCAAGAACAAGGGCGTGCAGCCCCTGCTGGACGCTGTCGTGGATTATCTGCCTTCGCCGGTCGACCGCGAAGCCTACAAGGGTACCGATCCCAAAACCGGTGCCGAGGCGTTGCGCCGTCCGTCCGATGAGGATCCGTTGGCCATGATCGCCTTCAAGATCATGAGCTTCGAGCATGTCGGTTCGATCACGTTCTGCCGCATCTACTCGGGCAAGCTCGAGCAGGGAATGGCGCTGCTGAACTCCTCGCGCGACAAAAAGGAGCGCGCTGGTCGCATGTATCTCATGCACGCCGCCGAGCGCGAAGAGATCAAAGAAGCCTACGCCGGCGACATCGTTGCTCTGCAGGGACTGAAGGACGTGCGCACAGGCGAGACGCTGTGCGATCCCAACAAACCGGTCATCCTCGAAAAGATGGAATTCCCCGAGCCGGTCATCAATCTGAAGATCGAGCCCAAGACCAAGGCCGATCAAGAGAAGATGGCGATTGCTCTCAATACGATGGCGATCGAGGATCCCTCATTCCGCGTTGCTATCGACCAGGAGTCGGGTGAGACCATTCTCAAGGGCATGGGCGAGCTTCATCTCGACATCAAGGTCGATATTTTGAAGCGTACCTACGGTGTCGACGCCAACGTCGGTCAGCCTCAGGTTGCCTATCGCGAGACGCTCGCGCGCCCCGCCGAGGTCGACTACACGCACAAAAAGCAGTCGGGTGGCACAGGTCAGTTCGCCCGCGTGAAGCTGCGCCTTGAGCCCAACGAACCCGGCAAGGGTAATGAATTTCACTCCGAGATCGTTGGCGGCACCGTTCCGAAAGAATATATCCCAGGTGTCGAAAAGGGCGTCCAGTCGGTGTGGGACAGCGGCGTGCTCATCGGCTTCCCGATCGTCGATACCAAGGTCACGCTGTTCGACGGTGCTTTCCATGAGGTCGACTCGTCGGCGATCGCATTCGAAATCGCTGCGCGCGCCGCGATGAAGGAAGGCCTTGAAAAGGGTGGCGTGAAAATTCTTGAGCCGATCATGGACGTTGAGGTCGTAACGCCCGGCGAGTTCGTGGGTGGCATCATCGGCGATATCAACGGCCGTCGCGGTCAGATCCGTGATCAACAGATGCGTGGCAATGCCACCGTAATCCGCGCTTATGTGCCGCTCGCCAACATGTTCGGCTATGTCAGCCAGTTGCGATCGATGTCGACGGGCCGCGCGTCCTACACCATGCAGTTCGCGCACTATGCTGACGTGCCGCGGAACGTCGCTGACGAGGTGAAGGCCAAGTACGCCTGAAGCGAAAGTCGCGGTTCCCGGTGACTGAAGCGCCGCCTGGCGCGAGGCCATCCGGGATCGGGACTGACAGATCGAAGAATGTGCCGGTGCCGGGGCGCAACCTGGAGCCGGTCGAGATGAAGAGCAAGGACTTGAGGAGAGCCTGAAATGGCGAAGGCAAAATTCGAGCGTACGAAGCCGCACTGCAACGTCGGCACAATCGGTCACGTCGACCACGGCAAGACCACGCTAACGGCGGCGTTGACGAAGGTTTCGGCCGATCGTGGCTGGACACAGCAGGCGGTCGCCTACGACGAGGTTGCCAAGGCCTCCGAAAGCCAAGGCCGGCGCGACCCGACCAAGATTCTTACGATTGCGACCTCGCACGTCGAGTATGCAACGCCCAACCGTCACTATGCCCACGTCGACTGCCCGGGTCACGCCGACTACGTGAAGAACATGATCACGGGCGCTGCTCAGATGGATGGTGCGATCCTCGTCGTGTCCGCCGTTGACGGCCCGATGCCGCAGACGCGCGAGCACATTCTCCTGGCTCGCCAGGTTGGTGTTCCCAGGATCGTGGTGTTCTTGAATAAGTGTGACGTCGTGGAAGACGAGGAACTGCTCGATCTCGTCGAGATGGAAGTGCGCGAATTGCTCTCCAAGTACCAGTTCCCCGGCGACGAAACGCCAATCATCCGCGGCGCTGCGATCAAGGCGCTCAATGGTGAAAAGGGCCCGCTCGCGGACGAAGCTATTCTCAAGCTGTATGAAGCCCTCGACACCTACATTCCTCTTCCCGAGCGTCCGAAGGACCAGCCCTTCCTGATGCCGATCGAAGATGTCTTCTCGATCTCCGGCCGTGGCACCGTGGTCACAGGGCGTATCGAGCGCGGTGTGATCAAGGTCGGCGAGGAAGTCGAGATCGTCGGGCTGCGCGACACGCAGAAGTCGGTGGTTACCGGCGTGGAAATGTTCCGCAAGCTGCTCGACCAAGGCGAGGCTGGCGACAACGTCGGCTGCCTCCTGCGCGGCATCGACAAGGACTCGGTGGAACGGGGTCAGGTGCTTTGCAAGCCCGGCTCAGTCAAGCCGCACAAGAAGTTCAAGGCGGAAGCTTACATCCTGAACAAGGAAGAGGGTGGTCGCCACACGCCATTCTTCTCCAATTACCGTCCGCAGTTCTACTTCCGCACGACGGACGTGACGGGTGTCGTGACGCTGCCGGAAGGCACGGAGATGGTGATGCCGGGTGACAACGTCTCGATGGATGTCGAACTCGTTTCGCCGATCGCCATGGAGGAGAAAGTGCGCTTCGCCATCCGTGAGGGTGGCCGCACGGTCGGTGCTGGCGTCGTTACCAAGATCGTCGAATAGGTAGAGGGGTTGGCGGGGGCGCCGTTCAAATAAAACGGCGCTCCTTCCTATTTGGTAGGTCTCAAAGGACATGAACGGCCAGAATATCCGCATCCGTCTCAAAGCGTTCGACCATCGTATTCTCGATGCATCGACGCGTGAGATCGTGAACACGGCGAAACGCACCGGCGCGGAGGTGCGCGGGCCGATCCCGCTGCCGACGCGCATCGAGCGCTTTACCGTTAATCGCTCGCCGCACGTCGACAAAAAGAGCCGCGAGCAGTTCGAGATGCGCACGCACAAGCGGCTGTTGGACATCGTCGATCCCACGCCGCAGACCGTCGACGCTCTCATGAAGCTCGACCTGGCCGCGGGTGTCGACGTCGAGATCAAGCTCTAGAGGTTTGCGGATCCTCTGGTGCAGGGCAACGAGCTGCACCAAGATCCCTTTGAGGAAGGAATGCGCGCGACATGCGTTCCGGCGTGATAGCACAGAAGGTCGGCATGACCCGTATCTTCACCGATGCGGGCGAGCACGTGCCCGTGACGGTTCTGAAGCTCGAAAAGCTGCAGGTGGTCGGGCACCGCACCAAGGACAAGAATGGTTATACCGCGCTGCAGCTCGGCGCTGGGACGCGCAAGCCCTCGCGTCTGCGCCGGTCCGAGAAGGGCACGTTTGCGGTCGCCGAGGTTGAGCCCAAGCGCAAGCTCGCAGAGTTTCGCGTGTCGCCCGAGAATATGATCGAAGTGGGAGCGGAGATCACAGCCGACCATTTCGTTCCCGGTCAGTTCGTCGATGTGACCGGCACCAGCAAGGGTAAGGGGTTCGCCGGCGCCATGAAGCGCTGGAACTTCGGTGGCCTGCGCGCGACGCACGGTGTGTCGATCACCCACCGCGCCCACGGTTCGACAGGTCAGCGCCAGGATCCTGGCAAGGTCTTCAAAGGCAAGAAGATGGCCGGTCACCTGGGTGACGAACGGGTGACAACGCAGAATCTGGTCGTCGCCAAAATCGACGCCGATCGCGGTCTCATCATGATCCGCGGCGCTGTGCCCGGCAGCAAAGGTGGCTGGGTTATTGTGCGCGACGCAGTGAAGAAGGCTGCCAACAAGGACGCCCCGAAGCCGGGCGCTTTCAAAGTGCGCGCTACGGCGAGTGAAAAGAAGGAGCAGGCGTGATGAAAGCCGCTGTCACGACGCTCGATGCTAAGGCCGCCGGTGAAGTTGAACTGGCCGATGCCATCTTCGGACTGGAACCGCGGCAGGACCTAATCCAGCGCATGGTTCGCTATCAGCTCTTGAAGCGTATGGCGGGCACACACCATGCACAGGACCGCTCGGAAGTTTCGGTCACGGGCAAGAAGATGTACAAACAGAAGGGAACCGGTGGCGCTCGTCACGGCGATAAGTCCGTGCCGCAGTGGCGCGGTGGTGGTAAGGCCTTCGGGCCCAAGCCGCGCAGCCATGCCATTGAGTTGCCTAAGAAGGTGCGTGCGCTCGCCCTGCGGCACGCTCTGTCTGCCAAGGCCAAGGCCGGCGAGATCGTTATTCTCGAACGTGCCGCTTCCGCTGACGGCAAGACTGGTGCGCTGCGCCAGCAATTTGCGAAACTCGCCCTCGATAACGCGCTCATCATCGATGGTGCGGAACTTGACGCCGCCTTCGCACGGGCAGCCCGCAATATTCCCAACATTGATCTGCTGCCAGTCCAAGGGATCAATGTCTATGACATTCTGCGACGTCGCAAGCTCGTGCTGACAAAAGCCGCTCTCGTTGCCCTTGACGAGCGCTTCAACAACGCCAAGGCGGAGGCTCGCTCCTGATGTCGAAGCTCAAAGCCTATGATGTGATCCTCTCGCCGGTGATCACGGAAAAATCGACGCTCGTTTCGGAGGCCAACCAGGTGATCTTCAAAGTCGCGCCGACGGCGACCAAGAAGGACATCAAGGCCGCCGTTGAAAGCCTGTTCAAGGTCAAGGTGAAAGCTGTCAACACGCTCGTACGCAAGGGCAAAATCAAGGTGTTCAAGGGGCGCCGGGCGCTTCTAAGCGACACCAAGAAGGCGATCGTCACGTTGGAGAGCGGCCACTCCATCGACGTCACGACGGGCCTGTGAGGAGTTAAGTCATGGCATTGAAGACATTCAGCCCGACGTCGCCTGGCCGCCGCCATCTGGTCCAGGTCGATCGCAAGCACCTTTGGAAGGGTGCGCCGGTCAAGATGCTGGTTGAGGGCAAGACAAAAACGGGCGGCCGCAACTCTGACGGGCGTATTACGACGCGCCACATCGGCGGGGGGCATAAGCAGGCCTACCGGCGCGTGGATTTCCGTCGCCGGCGCTTCGATGTGCCGGCTGTTGTGGAGCGTCTCGAGTACGATCCCAACCGCACCGCGTTCATCGCCCTCATCAAGTACGAGGATGGGCAGCTGGCCTATATTCTCGCCCCACAGCGTCTCGCCGTGGGAGACACCGTGGTCTCGGGCGAGAAGGTCGACGTCAAGCCCGGAAATGCGATGCCGCTTTCCGCGATGCCGCTCGGCTCGATCGTCCACAATGTGGAGATCAAGCCCGGTCGCGGCGGTCAGATCGCGCGCTCGGCCGGTTCGTTCGTCCAGCTCGTTGGTCGCGATGCCGGCTGGGCGATCTTGAAGCTGAGCTCGGGCGAGACGCGCAAGGTGCGCGCGGAATGCTTAGCCACGGTCGGTGCCGTCTCGAACCCGGACCACATGAATCAGGTGCTGGGCAAGGCTGGCCGCACGCGATGGCTAGGTAAGCGACCCACGGTGCGCTCGATCGCCATGAACCCCATCGATCACCCCAACGGTGGCCGCACCAAAGGTGGCAAGCACTGGGCAACCCCCTGGGGCAAGCCAACCAAGGGCTTCAAGACCCGTAAGAACAAGTCGACGGACAAGTTTATCGTCCGCAGTCGCAGCAAGTCGAAATAAGGCCGCGCGCTCAGAGCGCCCTAGGAGAAAAGCGAAGTGTCACGTTCTGTTTGGAAAGGCCCGTTCGTCGACGGCTACCTTCTGAAGAAGGCGGAGAAGTCGCGCGCTTCGGGGCGCAACGAGGTCATTAAGATCTGGAGCCGCCGCTCAACGATCCTGCCTCAGTTCGTTGGTCTGACGTTCGGCGTGCACAATGGGCAAAAGCACATCCCCGTCTCCGTTACAGAGGACATGGTGGGGCACAAGTTCGGCGAGTTCGCGCCGACGCGGACCTTCCATGGCCATGGCGGCGACAAGAAAGCGGTGAAGAAGTAATGGGCAAGCCGTCGAGAGAGCGTAGCCTCGCGGAAAACGAGGCGAGAGCCGTGGCGCGGAACATCCGCATTTCGCCGCAGAAGCTGAACCTCGTCGCGGAGATGATCCGTGGCAAGAAAGTTGGCGATGCGATTGCGGATTTGGAGTTTTCACGCAAGCGCGTCGCTCAGGACGTGCGCAAGTGCGTGATGAGCGCCGTTGCCAATGCAGAAAACAATCACGGCCTCGACGTCGATGACCTCGTCGTCGCAGAAGCCTATGTCGGCAAGAACATCGTGATGAAGCGCTTTGCAGCGCGCGGCCGCGGCCGTGGCTTCTCGATCATGAAGCCATTCTCACAGATCACCGTCATCGTGCGTGAGAAGCCCGAGGACGCAACGGACAAGAAGTCGGGCCGCAAGTCGAAGTCTGCAGCCAGCGGCGGCGCGCACAAGCGTTCGCCGGCCAAGGCAGCGGCGAGCAAGGAGACGGAATAATGGGTCAAAAGGTCAATCCCGTCGGCCTGCGCGTCGGCATCAACCGCACCTGGGACAGCCGCTGGTTTGCCGCACGTGGCGAATACGGCAAGCTGCTCCAAGAAGATATGGTGATGCGCGACCACATCATGAAGAACCAGCGCACAGCCGGCATCTCGAAGGTCGTCATCGAGCGCCCGCACAAGAAGTGCCGCGTCACGGTGCACTCAGCGCGCCCCGGTGTGCTGATCGGCAAGAAGGGCTCCGACATTGAGAAGTTGCGCTCAGAGCTGGCCCGCCTGACGGCGTCCGAAGTGCACTTGAACATCGTCGAGGTACGCAAGCCGGAGATTGATGCGACGCTTGTGGCTGAGTCGATTGCCCAACAGTTGGAGCGCCGCGTTGCATTCCGCCGCGCGATGAAGCGCGCTGTTCAATCCGCCATCCGCATGGGCGCCGTCGGCATCCGGATCAATGTCGCGGGTCGCTTGGGTGGCGCGGAGATCGCGCGAACCGAGTGGTACCGCGAGGGCCGTGTGCCGCTGCACACGCTGCGCGCGGACATTGATTTCGGGTATGGGCTCGCCCGCACCGCGTACGGCGTGATTGGCATCAAGGTGTGGATCTTCAAGGGCGAGATCATCGAACACGATCCGATGGCATCGGAGAAGCGCATGCTCGATACCCAAGAAG
>JAKALI010000184.1 GCA_021813195.1 Pseudomonadota bacterium | reverse complement strand
GAGAACGAACCATGTGTGAACTTCTTGCCTTGTCTAGTCGGTGGCCTACCGCGGTGACGCTTTCGCTCTCGGCTTTCGCCGAGCATCGTGGGTCGGCCGACGGATGGGGTGTTGCGTTCTACGATGTGGGCGACGTTCGGCTCTACAAGGAACCGGAATTCGCCGCGGAAAGCGCTTGGCTCGCCTCGATCCGGCAACGGCAGCTGACATCGCCGCTTATCCTCGCTCACATCCGCCATGCCACGCGCGGCGGCCGCACGCTCGCGAATACCCAGCCCTTTACCCGCGAGCTGGGGGGACGCATGCATGCCTTCGCCCACAATGGCCGGCTCGACAGCATCGACCGTGATCACGCCGGCGGCTGGAAGCGTTATCGCCCGGTCGGCGAGACCGATTCCGAGATTGCGTTCTGCATCCTGCTCGAGCGGATGGCGCCGCTCTGGGAAAACGAAGCGATGCCGGCGCTCGACGCACGGCTTTCAGTATTTACGCAGTTCGCGGTTGACATGCGCGTCATGGGGCCGGCCAATTTTCTTTATTCGGACGGCGACGCGCTGTTCGTGCATGGCCATCGCCGCATGCAGGCGGACGGCAAAATCGCGCCGCCCGGCCTGTGGCGGCTTTGCCGCCAATGTGATCGCGACAGCATGGCGGCGGTTTCAGATATGGCGATCGCCGCGAACGGTCGGAAACAAGACGTGGCCCTGTTTGCGAGCGTGCCGCTGAGCAAGGAACATTGGCAGCCGCTCAAGGAAGGCGAGGTGCTGGTCGCGCGCAATGGCAATTTGTTGGCGCGCGCCACAGATGCGGGAACACGCGCCGGCTTGGTTCCGGATATGCCGTCTCAATCGACAGTCCAAATGCACGGGTGACAACATATGACCGAAAACAAATCTCAAGAAGTGGTCGCGATCTTTCATGACGAAGGCGTCATGGAGAAAGCATTGATGGCGCTCGAAGCCGCAGGCGTCGACCCGGATGACATTGCGTTGCTGGCGAGCTGCACAACCGTGCAGGAAAAACTCGGCCATCGTTTCAAGAGCGTGGCCGAACTTGAGGACGAGCCGAACGCGCCGCGTGTGGCCTTTATTCCCACGGGCGCTGACAATCAATTTCAGCACACGCTGATCGGCGCGTTGAGCTATGTCGCGACGGGCTTCGGGTTGATCCTGGCGAGCTCAAGCGGCTTAGCGCCGATGCTGCTCACGGCGACTGCCGCCGGTGGCGCCGTCGCCTCGGCAGGCGAGGCGCTCAAATGGCTGGTCGGCCATCGCCAGGCCCATCGCTATGCCGAGCAGCTCAATTGCGGCGGCCTGCTGATTTGGGTGCGTGTCAAAGGCGATGCGCAGGCGCGGTCCGTCATGGCCACGATCGAGGCGCACGGCGGCACCGACGTGCATCTGCGTGGAGCAGACACGCGCGAGAGCAGCGCAATGCAAGAAGCTTAGCGCGCGGGTCGCGGTCGCTTGGATGACTGGCGGCTGTCGCTGTGCAGGTCTTGGTGGAAATGATGCGACGTCCACCGCGGTGGTGGCGTGGAGGGGGTCAACCAGACGCAGCCCGATCCCCGCAATGACGCATGTTAATGCGCGATTGCTGAGGGCCGGGCTCTAAACAGGGATGTGATCGCGTTCTTCTTTCGACGGGGTCACTTGTATATGAGTGCCGTCGGTGCTGGCGTGTCGTCGAATTGGTATGTCCAACCGAGCGTAAATTGATACTGGTGCATCTTGACGTCGATATTGCTGCCCGGGGTTGGCACGGTGAATGGAGGGCCAAGCGTTTCCGGCCCGGAGACACTGTGCGTCGGAACATAGGCACCGGCGAATTCGATCGTCGAATTGCGGTCGACCTTGTAAGCGAATCCGCCGGTGAAATGGTCGGTGACGACGCCGGGCGCGAGGATGTTGAGGGTGACGTCGGTCGATTGGACCGGGTTAGTGTTGTGGGCATAGCCGACACGGAGCGTCCAAGCCGGTGTGGCGCGCCACTCGGCGCCGATCTTGAAGATGTCAACGTCGTGCCACCCGAAGCCGGGTCCATTGCTCAAACCCAGCACACCTGGTCCGGTGATCGCCGACGAGTTCGATATCGACGGGATGCCATGGTAGAAAATGTGCTTGTAATCGGCCATCAGCGTCAGCGCTGGCGTTACGTCCCAGGCTAGGCCCGCAGTGACATCGCCGGGAATGTCCATATTGCCGCCGTCGGCGAACAGCCCGCTGTATTTGCTGAACTTGGTCATCCACGTCGGCGTCTGGCCCGCGATACCGACACGAACGTTGGGCGCGACGTTCCACTGCACACCGACGTGCAAACCGCCGCCGTATGAATAGTCAAAGCCGTTATCGGTCAGGTTCGCCGCGTTCGAAGAGTAGCCGGCAAAGGCGGCAAGACCTTCAGCCTTGAAACGCTGGATGGCAAAGACCGGCGCGACACCGATCGAAAAATTGCCGATTCGGCGGGAATAACCGACGGAAATGAATGCCTGCATCAGGTCGACGCCGGCGGATCCGCCGCAATAGACGCCCCGCTGGCCCCCAAAAAAGCCGGCACAAGCGCCCGTCGTGTTGACCATGGTCGGCCAGTTTGTGTTCATGCCGCCATTGCCATAGATCGCAATGCCCCAGGCGGAATCGATGTCGATGGGGCTGCTGTAGGCCAGATTGGGGACGACAAAATTATTGTCTTTGCTGTCGTAACTTCCCGGCGCGACAAGAGCGGTGCCGGTCGCTGAATAGCTGCGCAGCGGATTGAACAGCGTCAAGCCGAGCTGGAATTGGCGTTTAACATCGACCAGACCCGCCGGATTAAGCGACAGCGCCATGGCGTCGCGCGAGTCCGCCACACCGGCGCCGGCGAGTGCGCTTTGGCGCGCGCCAAAACCGTATTGGAAGTACCCCTCTGTCGCCTGAGCAAAACTGGCGGGTAGTATGACTACTGGTAGGCAAATGGCGAACACCTTCGCCATTTCGGTCGTGCGGCTCGGTCGTACTTGCATGATGCCCCCATTCCTGAGCGCCTGTCGGCCGATGTGATTATCGGCGTGACAAATTTCGAGAGCCTCCGGGTCATGCTTTCCTCTGCGAGCCACATCCGCGTTTCTTTCGTTGTGTTTTCTCGAGACACCAAGCAGTGCCAGTCGAGCAAGCAAAGCATTTCATCCGGCCGCGAATAGCTGCTGGCTGCCTTCTTGCTTTGATTCCGGTAGCCCCATTTCGTCTTATGCTCTTTGCATAAACGCGACATCAAATAATTTGGTTGGTCTGTTATGTCTTGAATGCGTGCGCAACAGTCATGCATTTAAAAATGAAGTGTGTGACGAACGAGCGTTGTAAACAACAATCCAACGCTGATTGAATCGTGCAATCGAATTCTTGATCGGGGTCAAGAGTGCGATTTGTGTTTGAGCAAAACGGGGACTGCAGACCGTTAAGCAGCTCGTTGATTCAGATCAAACGGCGCAGCTAATGATGAAGATAGCTGTCAAGATGTTCTGCAGCGCTTGTTGGTGCGAGATGCCAGGTTGAAATCATGAGCGGCTCGATGCGATCGCCCCTTCGTCCCTGCCGACCACGGTTAGCCGCCGGCTCTGTGCTCGGCAATGCGCAGCATCTTGCTTTGATGCGAACCGGCCGGGGTCTCGATGCCGGCGGCATTATCCCGCGATTGAGTGCGTGGCTCGACAGCGAGGAGGCACAATAATGCAGGGTCGCTTTCTCATCTTTATCACGATGGTGCTCTTCGGGGTGGTGTTCTCCCAAGTCTCTCTCTATCACCCGATCATTGCGCGGGAGCACGACGTGCTCGCTACCATACCGTTGGTCGTGAGTGCGCTCGCGATGGCTGGCGGATTCCTGCTGCTGGCGGCCGACTGCAGGTTGACGGCGGCGTTTTTTGCACTCTTGTGTGCGGCGGCGGTCGCGGTCGGCGCGGCCGGAATCGTAATCCATGCCGCGACGCCGGTGCCAACGCTTTCGAGCCTCGTGAATGATCTGATGACGTGGCGGTCGTTGCCACCGGTACTGGTCCCACTCTCTTATGCTGCCGCCGGCTGCCTCGGGCTCTTTACCGTCACTCTGCCCAGTCAACGGCAGCTGGAGCAACCACCCGTCGCTGTCGCCCGCATATTGATGGCGTCGGCTGCAGCCTTCGCGCTGGCAGCGGCGATCGCCAGCGCGGTGCCGCGGGATGGTTCGCTCGCGTTGATCGGGGTGCTTGCCGCGTTGGGCTTGGGTTCATTGGGATTTGGCGCCGAAATCATTGCCTTTGCTTGTGGCACAGTGAGGGATCAAGAAGGATAGAATGTCGCGCGGTTGCAGATCGAGTTGATGCCGCTTGAATTATGGATAGGCGCGCACTCAACGCACGGATTTGCTTCGTGCAACGCGGCGCCACCAAATGGCTACAGGTAGTCTTTGCCCCATCAGACCAGCGTATGTTGGGATTGGCGTACTTGAGTCCCACGCGCTCAAGATCTTCAACACCAGACGTGAGATCAAACGAATGACAATCGACCAGCGCCCGATCGTCGGATCAAGCGGCGCGGACGCGTGCGAAAAAGCGGGCAACTTTGGTCTCGAGTTCGCTGGCGCCCGACGATAACTCTGCCGTCCACCGCGTAATCTCAGCGGCCGCGGCAACACCGCGCGTAACTGCCCGTTCAGCCGAGCCGATTTCTGTCGTGGCCTGCGCGGTATTGCCGGCGGAGTCATGGATACTTTCGGCGATGCTGCGCGTGGTGGTGCTCTGTTGCTCCACCGCCGCGGCGATCGAGGTGGCAACGCTGGTCAGCTTGCCAATGGCGCCGGCAATCTGGGCGATTTCCTCGACCGATCGCTTGGTCGCCTCTTGGATGGCCGCAACCTGATGCGCGATGTCCTCGGTGGCGTGCGAGGTTTGATTGGCCAGTGTCTTCACCTCGGCGGCGACCACAGCGAAACCTTTGCCGTAATTACCTGCGCGCGCCGCCTCGATGGTTGCGTTGAGAGCGAGGAGATTGGTCTGCGCCGCGATCGCCGAAATTGTGCCGATCACCGAACCAATACGTTCCGCTGTTTCGTGCAAAGCCTGGATGGCGCTTTGGGTCCGCTCGGTGTCTCCGACCGCAGACTGCGCCATTTGCAGGCCGCGGGTCGCCTGGTGGCCGATCTCCTCGATGGAGCTGGACAGTTCCTCGGTGGCGGCGACACTGAGCGTCATGCGCTCACTGGTCTTGGTCGACGATTTTGACGCTGAGGTCATGCGCTCGAGCGTATCCGCGGCGGCCTCGTTCAGGGTCGACGACGTGGTTGTCAGCGAGAGCGAGGCCGCCTTGATGGCCTCGACAACCTGACCGATTGCGCCGGCGAAGTCGGCAATGGCGCCGTCGATTGCCGCGCGCCGTGCCTGCGCCGCCTGTTCCGCTGCCTGCCGATGCAGTGTCATCGCATTGGCCACGTCGAAACTGATGGCCTGCGAAATGATGCTGCCGCGCTCGGCCACTTTGGCGGACGAAAAGCGGTACTTGCGCGCCAGGGCATTGAGCGCCGCCCGCACGACATGGCTGCCGGCGGTGCTGCGGATGCGTGCATCGAACCCAAGAGCGGCTTCCTGCGCCACCGTGCGCTGGCACGACTCGATATAGGGCACGCCGAGGTCGCCGGCGAACAAGGTCCTGAAGTGCGCCAATTCGAGCTGTTTTATCAGTTCCCGGTTCGCTTTGGCGATGTCGGCGACATTGGGCAGGTTACCGAGCGCCACCAGAATGTCGTCAATGGCCTGTTCCAGCGCGGGCTCGATCAGCGGCCACGTTTCCTTGATCGTCCGCTGCGCCTGATCGTCAAGGCCGTAGACCTGAAGACGCGCCGCAAACCCCTGCACCTGGTCGCTGGAAATCATTGCTGGAAATTCGGAAATTGCACCCGGGACGCGAGATCATGCGTGTTAAGTGTTGCTTTCACGTTAACGAAATCTTACCGCGCGCGCCGGTGCCTGTCCGCGACGTGGCACAATCACCACCGTAGACATCACGAAGATCGAGGAGTTCTCGCGCCGGTGGTTGAGAAGAGCGATGCTGGCGATATCCACGCTTGCCACGGCAAGGTCTGCCCGATGGTTCATGGCGGAGGTCGTTGATCAGACGGTCAGAAGTATCGGCAGCATGATTTTCTACGCATGGCTCGATCGTCACACCGCAGCTCGCTACTTTCCGACATTTGATCTTTATCAATGATTGGTAGTTGACGGAGCTCTAGACGCTGCCCAGCATTTATCTCCCGCCAAATTTCTATCCTTGCCTAAAGTCAGTCACGGCAATGCGCCGAACTGTTTTCAATTTCGTTCAATAAATCCTGCGTTTTGAAATCCGCACAAAAGACTGAACTGAAGTGAATCACCGGCGTCTGTAAGTTTAATTGTTGCACAGGTTGATCGAATACGTCCACGCGCACGACCTGCGCCTATCATCGTTTTTGCTGACCAGATATGCAGCGATTTTCAAAGGTCAGTCATGCGTTCTTGGCCGCTGCATCTTCGGCGATATGTGCTAGCATATGAATATATGAATATGAACCGCGGTAGGCCGTAGACATGCATTGACGCGCATCGTGGAGATCAAGGCGGCCGAGAACGCTAACGCTGCAAGAGTAGGTGACATGACAACCGATCTGAAGACACTCCAAGCAACTAAGACCGTCGATGCCCGGGGCACCGCGTGTCCCGGCCCGCTCCTTGAAGCCAAACGCGCGATGGCCGCGGTCCCCGTGAGCGGCATCCTGGAAGTGCTGTCGTCCGATGAGGGGACGAACGAGGACATTCCGCTCTGGGCCAAGAAGACCGGACATGAGTACCTGGGGAATGTCGAGGAAGCCGGCTTTTGGCGAGTATTCGTCAAACGGGGCAAGTGATGACGGCCAACGGCACAGCGTCGGGCGACCCACGCATCCTGGTGTTCTCGACCAACCCCATTTCTGACCCGGGGATCGACCTGGCGGGCAGTGCCCATCTTAGTTACCCGCCGGGGGTGACGGTGATCTCGGTTCCCTGTTCATCTGGGGTCAGGCCAAACTGGCTGGTGCACGCGATCGAGCAGGGGTTTGACGGCGTATTTGTCGCGGCCGACGGCGGCGATTGCGCCTTGGTCCCCGACTGTACGGCCAGGACCGCATGGGCGGTCGAGCACGCCCAGCAAGTGCTCACCGAGCATGGCAAGGACCCCCGAAGGCTCAAGATGGCCGCGATCTGCTCGGTCTGCGCCGAACCATTCGTCAGCCACATGAAGCAGTTCGCTGACACCTTACGAAAGTTATGAGGACGCCGTGGATTACGATGCACTCATCGTGGGAGCCGGCGCCGCCGGCATGCAGTCTGCCCTGACGCTCGGCGACATGGGATTCCGCGTACTATTGGTGGAAAAGGAGCCCAGTGTTGGCGGCAGAATGATTCTGCTGAGCAAGGTTTTTCCGACGCTGGACTGTGCGAGCTGCATTTCCACCCCCAAGATGGCGGCTACGGCGCATCACCCCAATGTCACTTTGATGACATCG
>JAKALI010000183.1 GCA_021813195.1 Pseudomonadota bacterium | reverse complement strand
GAAATAGGCAAATATCGCTTTCAGTTCGTCATCGCTGTACGTCGCCGAAAATTCCTGCCACGGCATCTCAGCCGCAAACGTTTTACCGTCCGGCTTGACGCCCGTGCGCAACGCCTTGACCCAGTCCATCTCGCTCCATGTGGAGCCGATCTTTGTAAGGTTAGGACCCACTGGCGCAAACCCACCCGGCTTGCCGCCAGCCAGATTCTCGCCGTGACAATCGTCGCAGCCCGAGAACGAGAGCGGGTATTTGCCATAGTCTCCCGTGACGCTTGCTGGCGGCGCGATGACCGGCTGCATAATCGGCGGCTGCGCGCTCGTTTGGAACATGCCTGCGCCGACGAAGAGTGCGCCAAGCACGGTCATACTTGTTTCCGGCACGTCGTGTTTCACGGCTGGCTGTGAACGCAGGTATGCGACAATCGCCTGCACATCTGCATCGCTCAAATTGCGCAAGCCAGCCGATGGCATGATGAGCAGAGGTCGCCCCGCCTGGTCCACACCTTCGCGGATCGCGCGGATGATCTCCCCATCCGACCAGTCCTTGAGCTCGCCTCCCGGCGTGAGGTTGGGCCCGTACACCGACCCGAGCGGAGGTCCGCCTGCGAGGAAGTTGTCGGTACCGCCATCTAGGGGTGGATGGTGAGCGGACGAATGGCAGCCGCCGCAGCCAGCCGCGAGCTTTCCGCCGCGCGTAAGCTGATCGGGCGTGCCGGCGACCTTGACGTTCGCCACGGGATTGTTTTGCGACGCGTTTAGTTTCGAAAAGCCGATCAACGCGACGACGAGCACGAGCGCAAAGATGAGCGTAAGCAAGCCGGCGAGGACTAGCCCCACCCATTTCAGAATCTTGCGCTTGGAGCCCCAAGCGCGTGTGGTCAGCCAGCCAAACAACACGATAAGCACGACGAAAATAAGAACGCCAACAAAATCGAACATGTTGTTCCTCCTCCTTCGAGCCGCGGGTAGGCGTGCCTACCCATTTCACCATCAGTGGTGCTTCTCTCAGAACATCGCGATTGCTCGACCTGGGATCAAGTCGCTGCAAACTCAAATGCTCAGGATGGCGATCAACAAATCAGTGGACCGTCGTCGAGACCATTCTAATTCATCTTGGGCGAGCCGTACGAGAGTCTCCAAATCATCGGGCAATTGCCATGCCGATCAACGCGATCACCATCAACACGGCGCCCCAACGCGAACCTTGGGAAATCTTTTCTTGCTGTGCCCCGATCTCCGCCAACTGTGCCGGGGTAGGGGGACCGCCAGCGGCTTGCATCTCTTTCTGCAGCGCGGCAATGCGCGCGGTCGCAGGCGCTTGAACAACCAAGCCCACGCCGAACGCCACGATGCCCGCCAGCCCGCCCACCGTGAGCGCGATGCCAGCGCCTGAGCCGATCCAACTCGCCTGAAGACCTCCAGACTCGACCCAATACATGACCAGTCCAGAGACGACGACCAACGCGCTCGCCAGGGACAAGGTGACCGCGAGCCGCGTCTGGGTCAGCCGCTGCATGAACTTGCCGCCTTCCGCTCCAGCCGCCTTGATCGTTGGCTCCAAGAAGAGAACAAAGAAGAAGGCGGTCCCCACCCACAAAACTCCGGCAAACATGTGAATCAGTCGCAACAGCGCCATCAAGACGTCCATGGTTCATTCCTCCGTGTGGAAAATATAGAAAGGCAGACCAATCGAATGGTCTGCCTTTTTCTAAGCACGGCTTTAAGATGCGAGCGGGATGAAGACACGGCGACGCGAAGAGCGGTCGTGCGCGTCCCACTATGGCGAATCATCGTCGAGGACTCGGATAATTCCTCGATGTCGTACCGTATCACAGTTCACCCCCGCACCCATCACGATGGTGAATGCAAGTCATACTATGGCGACGCCGCACTCATCACGGCGTCAAGTTGGCTGGATCGGTTGCCAACGCACGCATTATAACATAGACATTTGGACGCAGATAGATACGGGCGGGTCATTCTGAGATGCGAAGGTATCATCTATGGAATCGATCAGCGGCTCCAAAGCGCGCACTTGTTGTCTAACGAGGGAAACGCGTCGACAGAGAGCTGGCATGTGGTGGCAACTTACCCACACGTCCTAACAAACGTCGCCGGCTGTGTGCCGCTTCAATTACCGACGCTTTGCTATGCTTGCTTCCTGGGTCGGTACTGAATCGCCTCTGCGAGATGCGGCGTTTCAATTTTGTCACTGCCCGCCAAGTCCGCAATCGTGCGCGCGAGTTTGAGAATGCGATGATACGCCCGCGCGCTCATCTGCATCTGCTGCATCGCCGCACGCAACAGACTCTTGCTCGCCTTCTCGATCACACAATACTGCCTCACTTCCGCTGAACCCATATCGCCGTTGCATTGCAAATTCGTCCCCGCCAATCGTTCACGTTGGCGCGCCCGCGCTTTTTCCACGCGTGCACGAATCGTTTCCGATATCTCGCCCAGGCGATCCCCTGATAATTTCTCGTAATCCACGCGCGGCACTTCGATGTGAATGTCAATGCGGTCGAGCAGTGGACCGCTGATGCGTTTTTGGTAACGCAACACATTTGTTAGCGAACAGGTACATTCCTTCACCGGATCGTTGTGTAGCCACATGGACAGGGGTTCATCGATGCGACAACCGTTGCGAAGGTGAACCCGTGAAACATCTCGGAACGGCAAAGGACTTCTCACCGAGTGGAGGAGTCCGAGCACAAAAAAGCTTCCACCTACGAAGAGGTGGAAGCTTTTCAGGTCGTTCTGAACGTCCATCGGACTTTTTTCTGAGTTATGCTGGAAACTCGGTCTACGAGAACGATTCACCTCGGATCTTTTTCTGCGTTGTGATGGAATCCCGGTCCTCTGGTTCAGGAAAAATGCCGCGGATAATCGTGTCCGCCGTTTTTCTCTCTTGCGCTGGAAAACCGCCCTTTTTTCGACGTTGGCGTGGAATTTTTCCGTTTGAGGAGTGGCACTTTAGAGGTCGTTCACGCTTGAACGAATCTTTTTCATTTCCGTCTTACAATGGAAACCACACCATATGACTCCCCAAGTGTGAAGAACGTTTCGTTTGGGAAACCCTGCGATACACCTTTTCGGGATTCAAGTAGTTCAGTTCTTCGCGGGTGAGTCCGTAGAGGCGTGCATAGTATGCCCCAGTATAGCTCGCCGCATTGTATGGTCCGAGTGGATCGTATCATCTGAGGTTTCAAGGAAACATATGGGTTTTATACGCGCGCCAATTAACGGCATTTCCGCAGTCAATTAACGCGCGTACAGTTCTCACCCGTCTACTTTCCGCGTCCGTAAGGCGATTGGTTAGGCGGATTGAGTGAGACGTCCAAGTCACTCGCTTTGCTACGAACTGCGTCCTCGGTGCGGCCCAATTTGAGGCCTATGACCCGAGTTGGTGTATTCCCGCGCACCAATTCCTTCAACTGCTGAACGTCACGGCTCGTCCATGGCTTGCCGCTGTTGCGATTATACTTTGCCATCTGTTTCACCTCCCTTCTTCCCCGAGAATAGTCGTGTCAATCCAGAGAAAGCTTAGCCCATCGTGAACCCTTTAAACACTGCTTGTAGATTCTTCGACTTTGTTGATTGCACAAGCACTCACTTCGCTTTTCTCTATGCAAAAGATCTATCCGCCCAAGTACGCCTATTAGATCAAGGTATGCAAAACCACCATGGAAAGGATAGCCCTGGAATTGTGCCTTCAGCAACTCAGCAGTTGCCAGAACTCCTGCCATGAAAGAAAGGAAAGGTAATGAAGCGTCAACACGTTCTGTTTGTTCTGCTTGCTGCAGCGACATGAAATCTGTTGTAGCGCATTTGTAGATTGGTTCAACCTGATTGGGATAGCGGCACAACACGCACTCTTCTTTCAATGGGATATGTCTACCCAGATTGACACCCCAACTTGCTGTGGTCGTTCCGTAAATTATAAGTGGAGGGAAATTGCTTTGTAGATCGGCGTACACGTTATGCTCGTTCGCTAATAACAGTACGAGATCAGGCGACTGTTCAAAGCGCGAATGGGTCCCGATGAATTCAGAGAACTTCGCTTGATGTGGACGCACCTGAAGCCCACTTCCGCGAATCCATCGCTCGCCAACACTTACTTTTGGACGTCCTACATCAGACGCTGCAAATATCGGCGCGCGGTCTAGGTTGACCAACTCGACGCATTGATGATCAATCAAGTCCAAGTGTCCCTTCACCGGAAGCAGACTCAACATGTAAAGGACTGACGATCCAACGGAACCGACACCAATCATCTGGGTCCGTCCAATATCAATGACGGCAGGTATCGCGGGTGCAAGTAAACATGACTCGTTTAGCGAGAAGTCGAAAAAAGAGAGAACCAGTCGGTCAATTCGCAGATGCTCAGGAACGCCAGTGAAGACTTTGAAGATATCGGCGATTGCCATACAAGCCGCCGCCGCGGGTCCCACGGGATTGAGGCTAACATGTTTCTCAAAAGGCGATTGATCATTTCGTGCAATGTACGCTACCCAACCATCTCCGTCTGCTACAAGGTTGGCGCTCAATCTGCCGTTGTCGCTTTTTCCCAATTGTAGGATATAATCTACCTGCTTGGGTATTATCTTGCTCTCTTCAAAATGTCCATAAGGATTAGCGCCATACATCTCTGACTGCACGCGCTCTATCAACCATTGATTAGGGGGTTGAGCAAGATGAGGATGGAGTAGGATATCGGGGAGGGAAAGGATTACGTGTCTGCAAAATCGGCTGAGCAGATTGGCAGCAACTAAAGTGAGAACTTGACCCGAATACGACTGTGCCGTTTCAGCAGATGTAGCTAGCGCGATGGAGACAGATTCAAAAAAATCTCCTTTCAAGTATCGCCTTATCCGATCCTGTGATTGGACATAGAACTCTGTGGCATTCAAATCTGATTTCAGAATCGAATTATTCATTTATGCTCAACTCTGTTGGAACAATGTGGAACAATGTCTTGACCTGACTGTTCACCAAGTGTCTAAACTGACCCTTTTCGAATCGATGGATTCCACACTGTTCCAGCGAGAAGACATCCTGCAAACCATAATTTGGAACAACTACTGAGAGAAAGCCTTCGAAGGGCATCAACGCTCCTTCTTGGTCGCCTTGCGAGTGGCTCACCCAATTTCCAGGGTGGCTGTGAACTTGGGCAAGAATGTGCAATTCGTAACGACTTGCAGCAAGTATTGCTTTTGCATTTGTCGCAGCAGTTGTTTGATAGGAACCCCAAGTCGTCACCGCGTCGGGCCTAATACAAGCTAGCAACCACCAGTGCGAGACTGTTTCCACACCGGCCCAGTAGACAATCCCTTCGTGCTTCTCTCCTTCCACACCAAAGGAACGAAGACATCGGGTTGTGTTTTCTAGAAGTGAAGTCGAGAGCCAGATTCGATTGGGAAGCGTCGCCATGGTTGACCTTGATAGAGAGAATCTCTTTAGAGCGGATTCCAGTCTGATCTATGGTTTGCCGGAGTCGAGCCTTTAGGCGGTTTATTGCTTTTGCGCCGCAAACCCGCTAAAGCGTTGACTCCAAGACCGTAATGCGAATAGGAATTTGCTCTAGAATGTGCCTTCCCATCATTATTTTCTTCTTCCTTTGTACAAAGTCGTTGAGTTCAGCCGATGTTGTATAGACAGCAGTATATCTCCAAGCGTGCTCGCTTCTGGACAATGCGCTTGCCAATTGGAGAGTTGCCAATCATGATGGGGACCGCCAAGGGGGCTGTACGCCATAGGCGTCAAGCGAATAAAGCCTCCGATGCACGGATCTCTTGGTAGGTGGTCAGACGCTTTTGACGCTTGTCTTTCAGGCCGTTCTGGAGAAAGCGCTCCGCCAGGGCTTGCAGCGTTTCAGTGAGTTGCTCCAAGTCGTCCAGGCGTTCAATCAAACGTGGGATGTGGTGTTGAATGATGTGAACGACCTTCACGACACTGAGTTCACGCTCACCGACCCGATAGGGTGCTAGCACGAATTGCATCACGACGATCCCAATCAACTTGGCATACAACTCGCTCAACACTCGTGCCCGACGACGACCGGCGACCCGATCCAATGCACATTCGCTCTTCCACAACTTGAAAATCAACTCGATCTGCCACCGCACGCAATACAAAGTCACGACTTGGTGGAGCGTCAGCCTCGTGGCAGGTACATTGGTGATGAAGAGGCTCCAATTCATCAATTCCAAATGCCGCTCACTCGGCGTCCGTCCCTTGCGGCGCGCCGTCTCGTACGCTTTGCGACGACGTTCATCGGCCACTTCCTGGGGAACACGCACCACGACCATCCGGCAGGGCAGCCGTTCTTGGCTCCCAATGAGCACGTTTTGCTCGAACTGTGGTTCGGCCTGAGTCCGTAACCAGGCCAAGAGCTCTAGGAGCTCGCCCGTGGCGGTAAACAGAGCGGTTTTCGTGTCAAACCGGCTCAGGAAATAAGCCCGATGTTCAGCGATCGTTCGGAACCGCGAGAGCACGAAGTAGCCCAAGTCACTCAGATACAAGGCGTCCGGCGGGATCGCTTGGAGTTCCCCAGTATAGGACTGATCGGGGGAGCGTCCAGCTTGCAAACAGATCCCGGACATCCCGCCGCACAGGAACTCGAAGGTTAGTTGGATTTTGGGCTCTTCAGGAATCAGTGGGGTAGCACCGCCGCCGGAGCGCACTCAATTCGAACCCGCAGGGCAAAGTGGTCGAAATTGCGAAAACCAAAGGCGATGCGTTTGAGCAACTTGATCTTGTTGTTCATCCCCTCGACGAAGCCACTGGTGAGGCGTTCGTCGAAGTAGTTCAGAATATACTGGCCCCAATTGTTCAAGGTGGTCAGAAACGGCTCGAAGGCTTTGACTCCACTTTCCTTGACCTTGCATTGCCATTCCTGTAGCGCTGGTTCAGCGGTGGCACGATCTGGGAGAGAGAACAACTCGCGAAACTCTTCCTTCAGGTCGTAACAGGTCTTGAGTTCCGGGCAGGCGGCACACGCAGTTTCCAGTTGAGTACGCTGCTCCGTTGTGAGCTCTTCGCGATTCCGCACGAGCAACCAGCGGCAGCCCTTGAGTGCCTCACGCACCTCGTCGGGGGCTTGCCGTTGCACTTCGCGGCGCGCCTTGGTCAGAGCATCATTCAGGTTCTTCTGCGCATGAAAGCGGTCAACCACGATTTTGGCATGGGGCAGTTTCTTCTCAATCGCGTGGCTGTAGGGCTCCCACATGTCAATACAGACCGACTCAATGGCGGCTCGTTGTTCGGGGGGCAACTCAGCAAGCCATTTTTCGAGCGTGGCTTGGCTGCGATCTGCGAGCACCGCCAAGACGCGACTCTGTTCTGGTGCCGAAAGGACAAGGACAAAGTTACCATGCCCTTTCTTCAGCGCAATTTCATCAATGCCCAAGATACGAAAAGGGGGCAGGTGTTGTGATGCCAACGCCGCTTCGCCTTGGCGGAGATAGATGCCCTCGACTTCATCGTAACTCAGACCTTCCAAGGTTGCGACGCGGGACAGATCACTGCCGCGACAAAG
>JAKALI010000182.1 GCA_021813195.1 Pseudomonadota bacterium | reverse complement strand
GACGAAAGACTTAAGCCGACGGCGCAGGGAAATTTTAAGCATGGTGTCGGAGCTCGGGATCAGTCGGAGGCGCGAGTTCGATCCGCCCACTGAACACGGGGATTGCTAAAATGCTGATAACGCTCACCGAGACCAACGCGAGCCGCGTCGAGATAGTTAATGGAATCCGAATTTCATTCGGCCCTGTCATGCGCCAGGGCGCGATCAACGACTAGGTGCAGCGAGTCATCAGTCCGCGATCGAAATGAAAATGATCACGATGGGCTGCGTTATAGTTCGGGCCGAGAGCAACCCGGAAATAGCGGCAGGCGCGGCGGTGGATCGCTTTCAAGAAATCGGCTTCTTTGCTGTTGGCCGTCCACTGCTTGAGGAGCGTAATCTTGCGACCATCGGACAACGTAAAGCCTGCAATGTCGATGGCGTTGGCCTTGGCGTGCTGGCTGCGGATTTTGTTGAGCAACTGGTTCCCGATGATGTTGCGGCAATCGTAGGTGCCCATGGATGCGATGTCCGTTACGGAAGCGCCGAGCAATTCGCGCGCCAAAGGTTGGACATCATGGCGAATCCATAGAGTCAACGCGGCCGCCATTTCGCACGTGAGCCGCTCCACTTTGATGCGCGCGTCGCCGGCCTGAGTGAAGCGCACACTGTTGATCCAGCCGCAACCATCCTTGTAGGGGCGATCGGCGATTGGGACGGCATCGATGTGTGGCGCCTTCAGGATGGATTGGCACAAGGCCGGATCGCGGCGCAGGACGGCAAGACGCGGGTCGATGAACCATTCGACGGGCTTCTCGAGTGAGATCGGCGGGAATGGACTGAAACGCTGGGGGACGGCGCCAAGCCAGAATGCGGCGAACGCCGTCACGCTGATCAGGAGGAATAGCAGCGACTTTGCGAAGTAGCGTCGGGGGCGTAAGGGTCGTGACATCGGTATCTCCGGCAGGGTCGTCGCAAGACTAGCCGGGATTGGCGCGGCGGAACTAGGTCTGCCAGGTCACATTCTGCGGGCCTCTGGACGGAATGTCGCGCGACGCCGCATGCCGAAAGGCTGAGGTGTCTTCCGACGCTGCGCCCGCAACGCATGCGGGCCGCCCCAGGGATGGCGGCCCGCACGCGACAACCTGCATCGCCGAATTACTGCGTCAGGCGCAGGTTCGTCAGGCGGGTCGCAATCGCTTGAAAGGCGGCGCGCAAGGAGTCGCGATCGCGCGCCGAGAAGAAGTGTTGTGCTGACGAGGCGCATTCGCGCAGCAGCGACTCGGCTGCCGGAGGTGAGTCGAACGCAACGGTGAAGACGGTGACATCTTTTTGCTTCATGGCTGAGCACAGGCTGCGAGCCTGGTTGCTTGCACGGCCGTTGGCATAGGCGACGTTATAGATGCCGTCCGTCATGACAATGACTGCTTTAATGGTGTCGGGGGTGCCGTAGGGCACAGGGCGGCTCGCGGCAGGCCAGACGCTGGCCCACTCGGGCGAGATCAGGTTCCACGCCCAGTGGGTGCCGATGTGACCCGCCGTTGCAGCCCTTGCTTGAAGGGCGTCAATTGCAGACTTGAGTGCGGCCTTATCGGACGTCAGAGGCCGTATCACGGAAGCGGGGCAGGCATAGTCTTGAGTACCTTCTGTTGGATCGATGTCGCGGGGCGTGCCGCCGGCAGTGAAATAAGCACCTGGGCCTGGTGCGGCGTCCGTATAGGCCTGGGGGCCCGTTCGCTCTCGCACGCAGCCGTCCGTGCTCGTTCGATTCGTGACCGCGGCGGCATACGATCCAAGTCGCACCGACGCCGAATACGGAGCTATGCCGATACGCACCGTATTTGTATTCCCGCGGTCGGGCATGAGGATGTCGACGAGATCCTTGGCCGCAACTTTGAGATCGGCGATTTTTGTGCCGAGCATCGAGCCCGTGATGTCGAGGGCCATGCCCAATTCGATATCGCGCTGATCATAGGCCGTTGCCGACCGGACCTCCAGATCCATCGCGCTATGCCCGGCGATCTTCGTAATCGTCATGGGGACGCTAGCATCGGCCTGAACGGTCACCGTACCCGCCGCGCGATTGACAGCGACCTGCAATCCGTTGACGTCGCCGATGTTCTCTGCGCGGGTGGCATTCTCGGTGAAGTAGCTTTGGGCGATGGCAATCACCTCGGCATCGGTGTTGCGGCCGTCCAGCAAGGCTCGCGCGCCGGCGAGAGCTGCGGCGTCTGCCGCCGCGGCAACGCGCGTGTTGGTGTCGTAGACGCGCGCCTGATCGACGGCGATGCCGATCGTAAGCATGATGACCATGAACATCAGGCCAAACAGAATCGCGACTGTGCCGCGCTCGTCCTGCGCAAGTTGATGGATCCGGCCTTTGGCTGGACCTTGGACGGTGTGTTTCATAGTGTGTCTCCCTGGGACATCGCACGCGACGTGCGGCGGGAGAAGCAAGTGGTTTGCCGCGATCGGAATTTTGCCGCGTTAACCGTCTGGTCACAGTAGTTCGTGGTTGACTTTCGATTAAAGCAGGATGCGCATCTGTGAAACGAAGCCTAACCTTGGTGCCGCGTTGTCCCAAACTGGTTCAGGACGGCGGCACGCACGGCCGCCCGCAGCAACCAGATATGAAATTTTGAGACACATTCGTCGCAAAACGGATCAGCGCGCGCGCCTCAGAGTGACACAGATATTGGGCGCGGGCCTTCTCGGGCGTCCACCTTATTGTTGACGACGTCAGTCACTCTGTGACGATCGGATCGCGGAATCCGGCCCGGTTCGAGATGCTGCGGTATGGGTATGTGAGAGTTGCGCGTGTTCGAACGCCCTGCGCGCGCGACATCGACGCGCCACCAGGATCTGCCGGTTAGAAGTCCGACGCGATTCCGTTTTTCTCCCAGTCCCCAAATCGAACGGGATCGGGGCCGCCCCGCCCGCCGATCTCGGGGGGACGATCCACGGATCGATCATCCTGCGCGCGGCGTCTCGCCTCGGCCTCGGCAAGGGCCCGCTTTGCGGCTGCAGGGAGGTCGCGGTACGCGTAAGGTTCTGGTGCCGCGTCGTCAGCAGCCGCCGGGCCAGGTCGCGGAACAGGGTGCGGGGCGGTCTTGCCGCTCTGATCACGGGGCTCGCTCATGCCATAATTCCATTAGACTGGTTACAGCGTCCTTGTCTCCCCATATATGCGGCGTACGAGCCGTGTCGAGAGGGCCGTCCCCCTCACCGGGCCAGGTGCCAACCGATGCCAGGGTCGTGCATTGTGGAGAGTTAGGCTGTTGGCAGTTGAAAAGGGAGCAGGTGACGTCCAATGCCAATGAACTACGCCAAGACTGCGGTTCTCCTGGCCGCTTTGACGGCCCTGTTCGTGGCGCTGGGCGCGGTCGTTGGCGGCACGCCCGGGCTCGTAATCGCCTTTGTGATCGCTCTGGTGATGAACGCAATCAGTCTGTGGAATTCTGATACCATGGTGCTGAAGCTGTTCAAGGCTCAGGAAGTCGATGAGCGCGTTGCGCCCGGCTACTATGGGCTGGTTCGCGAACTGGCGCAGCGCGCCGAACTGCCTATGCCGCGCGTCTACGTCATTCACAACCCGCAGCCGAATGCCTTTGCAACGGGACGAAGTCCATCGCGCGCGGCTGTCGCGGTGTCGACGGGGCTCCTCGATATGCTCTCGCGCGAAGAGCTGGCAGGCGTAATCGCCCACGAGCTGGCGCACATTAAGAACCGCGATACGTTGACTATGGGTGTTGCCGCAACAATTGGCGGCGCGATTTCCCTGATTGCGCAGTATCTCCAATTCGGGCTCATTTTTGGCGGCAATCGCGATGGCAACGGTCCAGGCCTGATCGGATCGTTGTTTGCCATTTTGGTCGCCCCGATGCTCGCCATGATGGTCCAGATGGCGATCAGCCGTTCGCGCGAGTACCAAGCGGACCGGCTGGGTGCGCTGATCTGCGGTAATCCGTTGTGGCTCGCCTCGGCATTGGCGCGCATCGATGCTGCCGCACGCCGTATCCCCAACATGCAGGCGGAACGCGCACCTGCCGCCGCGCATGTGTTCATCGTCAATCCCCTGACGGCCGGCGGGATGGACAACTTGTTCGCCACCCATCCCAACGTTGCCAATCGTATTGCCGCCTTGGAGCAGCTCGCCAGAGAGCTTGGCATGGGCACCGGCGTGACACGCAGCGCCTACGGCGATGGTCCAACGGACAGTGTGGCATCTTCGGAGCGTGGACCTACGGGTCCGTGGAGCGGGCGCAGCGAACGCGGACCGTGGGGATAGCCCGTGCGCGTCAGGGACGGGCTAGCCATCGCCTGACATTGGCGATCTGGAATGAGGGGACGCAGGATCTGTGACGAGCCCGCCGCGTGAGCCGCGCCAGAGCGCCATGAGCCGCAGAGGCGGGCCGTTACGATCTCGGTCGGTTGGTCCGCAGGCGGCGGCCCAGAGGTCTGCGCCGTCCCCAAGTCATCGCATTCGTGATGCAGGGCGCGTGCCCCCGGGTCTTCTTGCGCGGATGGTCGCCGCGGATGCCGTCAAGCAAGTCCTGAGCCACGGCACCTATCTTGAGGACGAGCTCGCGGATGCCAGTCAACGTGCGCAGGCCGAGGACATGGAGCCGCGCGATCGCGCCTTCGCACGTCTCCTCGTGACAACGGTCCTGCGGCGTCATGGCGAGCTCGATGCTGTACTTGGCGCCTACCTCTCCAAGCCGCTCTCCGCGCGCCAGGGACGGGCGCGCGAAATCCTGTTGTGTGGCGCGGCCCAATTGCTCATTCTCGCGACCCCGCCGCATGCCGCGATCGCCCTGGCCGTCGAGCACTGCAAGTCCGATCGCATGTCGCGGCACCTCTCCGGCTTGGTCAACGCCGTGTTGCGGCGCGTGAGCGAAAGCGGTGCAGAGCATCTGGAGCGCTGCGATCGCGTCGCGAGAAATGTTCCAGCCATGCTTCTTGAGCGCTGGACGCGTCACTATGGTCAGCGTGTCGCCCAGGCGATTGCCCGCGCGTCGCTCGAGGCGCCGCCGCTTGATCTGTCGGTGCGAGATGAGCCCGAGGGCTGGGCGGCTCGGCTCGGCGGCGTGGCCTTGCCGACGGGCACCGTGCGACTGGTCGAGGCGGGGCGGATTGAGGCTTTGGCAGGGTACGAGGCGGGTCAGTGGTGGGTGCAGGATGCGGCCGCCGCACTTCCGGCGAGGCTCATTCCGAACCCTGCAGGCAAGCGCATCGCGGATCTGTGCGCAGCGCCGGGCGGTAAGACGGCACAATTGGTCGCCGCTGGTGCAATCGTTACGGCCGTGGATGTGGCGGCTCAACGCGTTGCACGCATGGCGGAGAATCTCAGGCGTCTCAAACTTGACGCCGAACTCGTCACTGCCGATGTCCGCATGTGGCGGACACAGCAGCCGTTCGACGCTATTCTCCTCGATGCGCCCTGCTCGGCAACCGGCACAATCCGGCGTCATCCCGATATCCTCCACCGTCGCGCCGCGCGCGACCTCGATGGTCTCATCGCCTTGCAATCCGAATTGCTTGACGCGGCCGCTTCTTTGGTCAGACCCGGAGGACTATTGGTCTACGCAACGTGTTCGCTGGAGCGGGAGGAAGGCGAAGATCAAGTCCGGTCGTTCCTCAAGCGGGCTGGGAATTTTGAGCGCGTCCCCGTCTCGGTGGACGAGATCGGCGGGTTGCGCGATGCCGTGACGGAGATGGGTGAGCTGCGAACTTTGCCGTATTTCGGATTTTCCGCGGATCCGCGAACAATCGGCATGGATGGCTTCTATGCTGCGCGACTCCAGCGTCGAAGCTGACGTTCATCACACTGTCGCACGTTACGTCATGCACCGCTCGTTCGGCCGCGCGGCTTGTCAGTGACAATGGGCTGCGCTAACCCGGCCTGGGCTTGGTCGACGCATGGACGTACCCGGGCGGCTATCGCATAGCGCGGCTCGTGCAGGCTTGGCGGAGTGAACATGTCGCGATTGAACATCGCTGAGCGCGCGCGCATTCTTGCGATCTCTGCCAAGAGGTCCCACAGGGCGGCCGTGGCGCGGGCGCGCCACTCGCGTTTCCTGCGTTGGCAATTCGGGCCCTCGCATTTGGGCCAGCTCCTCATCGTGCCACAGGATCTGAGAACCGCGGATCCAAGCTTCTGGCAGGAATTGCAACTCGATCAGTTCGGCCTTGCTGGCACGGTCGCGGCCTTGCATGGCAAATCCCCATTCGAGATCCGGCCGCCGAATGCGACCTGGGAGCGTGCGCTGCATGGATTCGGCTGGTTGCGGCATCTGGCGGCGACGGCCGACGAGGAAGCCTTTGAGACCGCCCGTCGTCTCGCGGTCGAATGGAATATACGCTACGGCAACTCCGGCGGGATGGTCTGGCAACCTGGTGTGGCCGGACGGCGCATCATTTCGTGGCTTTCTCATGCAGGTATGCTGCTCGAAAATGCAGATGCGGAAACCTACGACACGATCACACAGAGCTTGAGCGCACAGATTATGCGTGTGGGCGCGACATGGCGTGATGGTCCAGTTGGTCATCCCCGCCTGATTGCGCTGATTGCACTCGTTCTCGCAGACTTGTGCGTGGCCGGTCAGGACCGCCGGCTTGATGAGGCCGCGCGGCTGCTGAGTGCGGAAATCGAGCGTCAGATCCTGCCCGATGGCGGCCACATCAGTCGCAATCCTTGGGTGCTCGTCGAGCTGATGTTGGATCTTCTGCCGATGCGGCAGTGCTTTATCGCCCGTGGTCTGGCTGTTCCCGACCTCTTGATTGAGATCTTAGGTGACGTCGTCGCCTTTTTGCGTTTCATGCGTTTGGGCGATGGACGTCTTGCGCGCTTCAACGGGGTATCTGTGGCAGCACCCGCAGGGCTCGCGACGGTGTTGGCTTACGATGAGAACCCGCGCGATCTGATGGGGCGCGCGCGTGAGTCAGGTTATGTACGCCTGCCGCGCGGTGGAACGATCATCATCGCCGATGCGGGCAGAGCTCCTCCGATGGAGTTCGCCGCAGGCGCTCACGCCGGGTGTTTGTCGTTCGAGATGAGCGTGGGCACGCGCCCGCTCATTGTCAACGGCGGAGCGCCATTGGCCGCTGATCACGACTGGCACGCGATCTCCCGCTCAACCGCCAGTCATAGTACGTTATGTTTAAACGAGATGTCCTCGGCAAAGATGATCCGCAATCGCCGCCTGGAAACCTTGATTGGCGGAGCGCCAATCGCGGGGCCGCCGCGGGTCAAATCGGAGGTCTCCGATGTCTCGGGTGCCTTGATGTGGACGGCGCGTCACGATGGCTACTATGATCGCACAGGGTTATGGCATCATCGGACGATCACGGTGAGCGCGTCGGGCGCGAGTGTGTCGGGTAACGACCGTCTGAGTGGATCGACGGGCATGACCCGGCTTGGCTCAGATCTTCCATTCTCCATCCATTTTCATCTGCATCCCGATGTGACCTGTCGTCTTGAGCGGAAACCCGATCAGGTGATCCTGACCACGTCCGACAATCAGATCTGGTGCTTTTCGGCTGAGGGCGCCAGCCTCAACGTGGAAGAGAGCATG
>JAKALI010000181.1 GCA_021813195.1 Pseudomonadota bacterium | reverse complement strand
TTCCGATCTTGACCATCGTCCACGCCGATGTCGGTTACGCGATCGAGGTGAACTGGCTGACGGGAGGGATCGAGATTGTCCGCCGCCGCGCGAGTTGAAACAGACGACGCCGTCGCCGGCTTCACCCTGCTTGAAGTGCTGGTGGCGCTTGCCGTGTTGACCGTGTTGCTGACGTCGATCGGTACGCTGGTCGCTGCTAATATGCGCGGCACCCGCGCGCTCGATCAGCATCTCGCCTTGATCGCAACCGCGCGCGCCATCGAAGCGGGCCTCCCCAGCGCGTCGCAAGCTGTCGACAGCCCGTTGACTGGCGATATGAATGGCCAAGTCTGGCGGGTCGATTACCGCCCCTTCACCGGAGGCAATGTCGCGGTACGCCATGCATCACCCTGGGTGCCGCAGACCGTGACCATCACCGTCGCGTCACCGAGCGGTGCGAAATTCCGCCTCGAAACCGTGCGCTTGCAGCGGAGGCCGACGCCATGACGCCAGCTCCCCGCGCGGCGCAAGGCGGCTTTTCCCTCATCGAGGCGCTGGTTGCCATGGCGCTGATGGGCGCCGTGCTGGCCGGGCTCGCCACCGTCACCGCGCAATGGCTACCGAACTGGAGCCGCGGCTTTGCCGGCGTGCAACGTAACGAACTGCTGGAGCGCGGGCTCGAACGCCTAGTTACCGATCTGTCCGCCGCCGAATATGTGCCGCGCGGCGGCGGCTCCGCGCATCCGCTTTTCATCGGCTCGGCGTTCTCGGTCACCTTCGTCCGCCCGGCGCTCGGCCCCAACACCAGGCCAGGACTGGAAATCGTGCGGATTACCGAAGCCGCTGACCAGCGCGGCCCCGCGCTGGTGCGCACCCGGGCCCGCTTCACACCGGCCGGCCCTAACGACAAGGCCGCGCTGCTGCCACGGCTCAAAGATCCGGTGGTCCTGTTGCACGCGCCTTACCGTGTGCGCTTTTCCTTTGCGGGTGAAGACCGCAAATGGAAGGACGAATGGCGCGATACCGCGCGCTTGCCACGCGCCGTCCGTCTGCTGGTGCGCGACGGTGCGAGCCAACAGATCTTGCCGATCTCGACCGTCGTGACGCTCCACGTCGACGCCCCACCCGCCTGCCAAGAAAGCGGCAAGACGGCGGGCTGCGCTGACGGCACACTGAGCCAGACCAAGACGGACAAAGACACCAGCGGTCCGCCGATACCTGGTGACACCGCGCCGGTGCAGCCATGAACATTTCCCGCACGCGCCGTCAGTCTGGCAGCGACGGCTTCGCCGTCGTCGCCGTGCTGTGGATCGTGGGCGCGCTGGCGGCGCTCGCCGCGATCTATGCCGCCTACATCATCAATACGACCCAGGCATTTGCCGCCAACGACGACCGGATCAGAGCTGGGGCGGCGATCTCGTCCAGCTTGGCGCTCACTACTTATCGGTTGAGCACGCCAAAAGGAGAGACGGCACCATCACAGGGTCAGTTCACGTTTCGGCTCGACCGCGCCAATATCGCGGTGACTTTTACTACCGACGCCGCGCGCATTGACCTCAATGCCGCTCCACCGCCGCTCTTGGCCGGTCTGTTCGTTGCACTCGGCGCATCGGCCGAGCAGGCCAAGGATTATGCCGCACGCATTGTCGCCTGGCGCAGCCCGCCCCACGGCGCAACGCAAGACGACGAGGTGTCGCTCTATCGTGCGGCCGGTCTGACTTACGATCCGCGGCAGGCGCCCTTCGCCAGCACTGCCGAATTGTGGCTGGTGCGCGGTCTGCCGCTGCAACTGGTCGCACGCGCCCTGCCCTATGTGACCGTGTTCAGCGGCAGCGCCGGCATCGACCTGCGCGAGGCCGCGCCGATAGTGATAGCCGCCTTGCCCGGTATGACGCCCGACCGGCTCGCCGCCCTTCTCCGTCAGCGGCAAGCCGACCCACAGGATGACAAGGCGCTGCTCGCCCTGTTGGGGCCATTGCAAACCGAGGTAGCGACCGCAAAAAGCACGGCCACACGCGTCACCGTCCATATCCGTTTCGACGATGGCCGGCGGGTCAAAGCCGAAGCCGTCATCGCTCGCGCCAATGACACCAACACGCCCTACCGCGTTCTGGCCTGGCACGACGATCTCGACGGGCCGATGCAAAGCGAGCAATTGGACGTGGCGTTGCGATGAAATACTTCGCCGAACTCAAAGCCGCCGGTAAGCTATGGATCGATTCGGTCGCTCTGACGCTGTCGATGATCTTGGAGCGCGTGGCCACGCCGCACCGCGTCGCGTTTGTCGAACAGGATGATGGCGCCTTTCGAGTCCAAACCGCCGCGGCGGCGCCCAACACAATCCCACCGATCCGCATTGCCGACGCGCACATCGTCGGCGAACTGCCACCGGTGCTCGCGCCACTAATCAAGGGCAGCCGCGCCGAGCTGGTACTGCAACCGAAGCGCTTCCTGTTCCGTCCACTGGAATTGCCGCGCCGCGCCGGTGAATTCCTCGACGGCATCGTCCGCGCCCAGATCGACCGGCTGACGCCGTGGTCCGTCCAGGACGCCGTATTTGGCTGCACGCCTCCGACCGACATCGCCAACGATCGCATCGCCTTGATCGTCGCAGCGACGGCGCGCGCGGCGGTCGCGCCTTATATGGAGGCGTTCGCCGCGTTGGGCGCGCAATCGCTGTCCGTATCCACACCTTTCGCGACGCCAGACGCCGAGGCGGTGCCTATCCGGATCGTCGAGCAAACCGGCGGCGCTGCAGGCAACCTTCCACGCTTGCGTCACGCGCTGCTGACCGCATTGCTGATTACAGCCACACTGACCAGCATCATCATCGCAACAACCGCGATTGTCGGCAGCTTACTGCAGCACGCGCAGGACGAGGTGCAAAACCGCATCAATGCGCAGCGGGTCGCCATGCGCGCCGGCCGCGAAGTTCCGGGCGTCATGACTACGGCGCAACGCGCACTCTTTACACGCAAGCGCGAGACGCCTTCGAGCGTGATCATGCTCGAAGCCTTGTCGCGCGTACTGCCCGACAACACCTATCTGACCGAATTGCGCCTGGCCGGCGACAAGCTGCAGATCGTCGGCATGACCCGCAACGCGCCGGCCTTGATCCCGTTGATCGAGCAATCCACGCATTTTGCCCACGCCACCTTCTTCGCGCCGACCACGCAAGCCGCGAGCGATCCGCGCGAGCGCTTCCACATCGAAACCCGCGTCCAGCCCGTCTTCACACCAGGCACATGAGCCCCCACCCCGCCCTCGCCCGCACATTGCAGCGCTATCCCGCGCTCGGTGCATTCGTTTATGGCGCAATCATGCTGACCATGATCACCGCGAGCTGGTTGTCGATTACCCAGCTACTCGACCAGCGCACCCAACTCGCGGCAGCCACCGATTTCCTCGCGCAATTTCAGCAGCGCGGGCCGGCGTCACACCATAGCGCCCTTGCGGACAAGGACGCACCGCCCGGCTCTGCTTTCATCGGCGGCCAAACCGTCACCGTCGCAGGCGCCGATCTGCTGCAACGGGTTTCACACGCCATCACGCGAGTCGGCGGCCGGGTACTATCGTCACAGGTCGATCTGCACGCCGCGCAGGCCATGCGCGGCTTCATCAGCGTGGTGATCAATTGCGAACTCGACCAACCCGGGCTGCAGCACGTGCTCTATGACCTGGAGTCGGGCATGCCGTTTCTGTTCATCGACCATCTGGAGATGCAGGCGGCGGACTCTTCTTCTCGCGCGCAAGCCGCGCCTATGCACGTGCAGCTATCCGTGTCGGGACAATGGCTGGACAAACGATGATGCCACCGCGCGCCGCCCGAATTGTTGCACATGCCGCCGCGCTGCTGCTCGGCGGCCAGGCACTGGCTTCGCCTCTTGCCACGACGGCGCCGCTCTCTGCCGAGCCGCGCAACCCCGACGTTGACGGACAAATCATCAGTTCAAATGCTTCGCTGCACCGGCCCCCGTTGCCAAACGCGCCGGTACCCGCGGCCAATCCGCTATGGGCCATTCCGCTCACGCGCCTGTTGGAAACCCGCGAACGGCCGCTGTTTTCGCCATCGCGGCGCCCCCCGCCGCCCGCGGTCGCGCGCGCGCCCTATACGCCGCCGGTCCGCCCGCCCCATAAGCAGCCTCCGCCGGAGCGTCCCCAGCTTGCGCTGGTCGGCACAATTGTCGGCAATGGACAAGGATTCGGCCTGTTCCTCGAACCGTCGACCAAGGCGGTCATTCGGTTAAAGACAGGCGGCGCCTATCACGGCTGGACCTTGCGCACGGTGGGGGAACGCGAGGCAGTTCTGGAAAAGGATCACCTCGATGTCACACTAGCCATGCCGGTGCATGGGCAACCCCGGCCCCACCTACTCCGCCGCAATGTCGGTCGGCGTCATGGGGAAACCGACGGCGCGGCAGCCGATAACTAGCGGCCACAAATGCGCTCGCTGCGCAATCAGCGTTCGCTGCGCGGCGCGCCCTGACACAATCGTCACATCGCCGCAACCAAACTTGCACGTGATTGGCACACAACACGACTAGTTTTGGCGCGAAGCCGTGTCGACGCAGGCGCGGGGCCAAGCCGATGTAACAGCTTACGCGAATTCCTGTCGTTATCCCATTGCTTCAACGACGACGACACAACGCAATTCCGTTCAAATCGGCGGAATTGCGCGTGTATCCGTGCACTTTGCGCGCCCCTGATCTTAATCGAGGAACCATTTCATGAAGAAGACTCTGCTTTCAACCGCGCTGCTCGCCGCAGCTCTGCTCTGCACCCAATCGGCCTTCGCCGACGAACATCACGACGCCGACCACGGCCGGCAAGACAAGCTCACCATCGCCGTGTTCGGCGACTGGCCTTACAATCAGAACCTGCTCACCAACGCGCCGCTTCTGTTGAATTCGGTCAACAGCGACCACGATGTCAGCCTGGTCATCCATGTTGGCGACATACATTCGGGCAAGATGGCCGAGGGAATGCGTGGTGGCGGACGCAGTCGTCATCGAACCGGTCTCCCCTGCCAAATTCCCTGCTAACAGGGAAAATAACAGGGAATCTGGTCGAATTAGCCAATCGGGTGCAATTTTTAAACGTAAAACACGAGCAAATTCAGAAGCTTGCAGTAAAATTCCCTAAGCAACAGAACAGGTAATTATTTTTGGACGAACAGGGAAATTTGGCGCAGAAACAGGGAATATTGCCTCCAGAAACAAGATCGGGCGCCGAATGGGATTTTCCGTATGTGAATCAGCTCCATCCGATGCCGATTGACACTTGTCTTTAAAGCGCGCGAGCGGCTTCCGCGATGTCCTAGACATCGGCCTCGCGATCAGGCTTGCCGAGATTGACAGCGACGCCGTGGCCCATATTGCCGAGGCCTATTACCCCCACGGCTGACTTATTGGCCACCTGTTGTTCCTTTTCGTATGCGGTCGTGCACGTTCGCTTCGCAGGTTGTCCTGCGGCGGCGGATTTCTTCGATGGTGACGGAATTGTCGCGGCCGCCTTCGCCGTGGCGTTCGCAGGTTTCCACTATCTCGCGCAGAAGCAACAAAAACGGCAATTCCTGCCCACGGCGCTTGGCCTCGGCGAGCATGGCGTGGATGTCCTTCAAATGTTGGGAAAGCTTGCCGACAGGTGCAAAGTCGCCAGCGATCATCTTGTCGCCCTTGACATCCATAATCTGCGAATAAGCTGCGGACTGCCGCGCGCCGGCAAGGAAGCGCGGCAGGTCGAGGCCCATGGTTTCGGCAAACACCAGGCCTTCGGCTAACGCGACTCGGTTGAGGCCGAGAATATGATTGATGGCAAGCTTCGTTTTGGTGGCGTTGCCGGCTGGTCCGAGATACTGGCTGCGCGGGTAAATAACCTTGAGCACGTCGTCGGCGGCGTCAGCCGCTTTGCGGTCGCCGGCAATCAGACCAAAGCCCTCGCCGTCCAGCACCTGGCGGCTGGTGCCGGAAACCGGCGTATCGAGAAAAGTGAAGCCACGCGTGGCGGCACGATTAGCAAGCGCCTCGATGCGGTCAGGCTCGCAAGTCGAGGTGCAGAGCGCAATAGGTTGCGTGCCGGGACTGGCGGATTCGATGAGGCCGCCCTGCCCTTCCACCACGTCCTCGACTTGGGCGGTAGTCATAACTGCAATAAGGGCCAGCGGCGCGCGGCAGGCGACTTCGGAGATACTATCGACTGGTTCGCCGCCCATGCGGGCGAACGCTTCGCGCCGGTCCGGGTCGATATCGAAGCCGGCCACACGATAGCCGCCATCGATGAGACGCTGCGCGAGCGCAGTGCCCATCAGGCCAATGCCGATCAGGCCGACTGTGCCTGTCATGTTTCGCTTCCTCCCCGCCGGACGTCGTTCGCGCGCGCTCTTTCTTTTACGCCGATTTCAACAACTGCTCCGCCCTGCTCCTGGCCCAGGTGTCTTTTCGGCGGGGCCGAAAGAGCGAGCTGTACCAATAAGTTCACAGGCAAGTTCGCAATGCCCAGCGTGATTCAACGGCCGCCAAAAAGCGAGCCATTCATATCCCAAATTGTACCCTTCCTGTGGACAACCAACTTACACGCGAACGCTCCAGCGTTAACGGAAGGTTGCCAAGCTTTCTCACCCAGTCGCAGACAGCATTTCCCTAAGGTCGCCGAGATCGTGCTTGCGACCAGCAACGCCGCACTTCAGTCATTAGGATCCGGTGCTTGAACGCCGTCCCGGCAGGGTGGCGAGATTTGTGCGGGTCGAAATCGACAGCGGCGACATCGTCGCGGACTCCAATGCGGATCCGCCCACCTGAACTTGCGGCGCCATCACACCACTATGGCATCGACCAATTACCGGCGGATCCAGAGTCTAATTAGCGGGAATGAAGGCAGTAACAATAACTTGCACAAAAGACCGGATGGCCGCCTAACGAATCGCCGAAAAGACAATCGTGAGCGCTCGATACCAATCGCAATCACTCCGTCGCGAAGAGACGCTTACAAAGCAGCGACCTTTCGTGATTCAAAATCAGCGCTGAAAATCAATAGCTTATACCAACCCTCAGATTGGCTGATCGACGGCAGCCCAATCGCGGCAGGCGATGGACATTATCTTCCATGGCTGCTCAATCAGCGTGTTCCAGGCATCGCAGCAGTGATCGACGATATCGTCGAAGGATTTGAATACGCGGTTGGATAGCCAATTCTGGCGCATAAACTACCAGATGTTTTCCTGACTGTTGAGCTCGGGAGCCCGCGGTGGCAACGGCAACAGGCTGATATTTGCCGGGACCCGGAGTTCTTTGGAGCCATGCCAGCCAGCCTGATCGAGGATGAGAATAGCATGAGCGCCGGGGCTGACCCGGGCGGCGATCTAGTTCAGATGCAGTTGCAGACATATGCCGCCACTCCAAGAACGAGTCGCCTAACCTATTGATATTCCACGGCCGTGCGTTTTGGGTCCGAGTCGGTTTCCTCTCTAAGAACGAGTCGATTCCCCGGGGTTGCGCTGTAAGAACGAGTCGACTTTATCATTGAAATCACTTGGGAATTTTTGGTTGCAGATGAAGCCGGAAGGCACTGCGACGGCTGCTTGACGAGCCAACGTCGAACTCGCCA
>JAKALI010000180.1 GCA_021813195.1 Pseudomonadota bacterium | reverse complement strand
ATCTGTCAACTCGTTCGCGTCGAAGTCGAAGAAACAGTCAACGAACCCACTCTCGGTCTATGGCCCAGCCATGAACGGCAGTGGTTCGACAGCAGCGGGGTATGCGTGATGGAAATGCAGCCGCTTGCCAATCCGGCCATGATCGGACGTACCTTCGGTGGAGGGGCTGCCGCGCTTGCTGGCGCACCACTCGCGCGTCAGAACGCCTACACGCGAACGATGCTCGCGCTCCAGTCAGGACTGAATCAGCGCGCGCATGCCGGACTCGCAGACCAGCAGACTCAGGATCTCAATGCGGCCGAACAGGGCATCCAGCAACTCGGTGATCCTGCGGTGCAGGCGCAGCTCGATTCCTACACGGGCCAGAAAGGTGCAGGCGCGGTTCTATACAATCTGGTACGTGCCGGGAAGCTGGGCGATCCCGATTCACTTGCCAAGGCGGCGCGCGTCATCCAGATCATGCACATGTCCGCCACGGGCCAGCAGCAAGGCAATGCGGGCAACCTTCCCGGCATGAACGTCGATCTGGCGTCAGCGGGTCTCAAGCCGGCCAATCTGGGCGCCGTCGAGGGGAATACCGGAGTCAGTCCGTTCACCGGGCAGATCAGCGCGCCAACCGCTGTCGGCGGCTCCATCATCAACCGCAACCAAGCCGCCGCTGGGCACAGCAACGCTGGTGCTGCTCTGGACGTTGCCCGCTCACTGACACAGCACATGGAGCAGGGCGGCACGATGCCTGCGCGTCCACGCGCCGCGCCTGCGGCTGGGGGCCTGTCTGAGCCGGTACTGAGGGCGCTCCAGCTCGGCGCCACGACGCCAGCTTCCGGAGTCACGCCAGCATCGGTCGATCCAGCGAAGTACGTCAGGGAGTACTCGGCCTACAACCAGGCGCTCGCAGCTCATCCGGGCATCTCGCAAGCGCAAGCCGTCCAGATCGGTCTGGCTGCTGGCGCTGCACCCGCTCCGGCTGCTGCGACTCCTGCCGCCGCGCCCACGCCAGCGCTCGCGCCGGGTGACAGCACGTCCATCATTCCGCATATCCTGCATCAGCTTTTCGGGGGCGGAACTGCGCCACCGGCTGCGCCTGCGACGAAAACGGTGAACTGGTCTGATCTTGTGAAACAGAAGGGCAAGTAATGTCCGCTGTGATGAACGTCAGGATGCCGGACGGAACGCTGATCCAAGGCGTGCCGGTCGGGACTCCGCCAGATCAGATCGAGGCTGCGTGGAAGGCCAATGGCGGCACGCATCCAGCGGCGCCAGCGCCCTCTGGCGGCGTCCTGAGCCACATCGGCGCCGACATCAGCGACATGGGTCCAGTTGCGCACATCCTCGGCACGCTGATGCAGGGTCAGAATCCGATCGCGCCCGAAGTGCTGCAAGCCGGCGTGCATGACGTTGGTCTCGTCAAGAATCTTGGGAGTCAGGTCGCGCACTCCGCGATGGCTGGGACGCTGCCGCAGGACGTGACAGCGGCAGCGCCACAGGTTGCCAAGCAACTGCTCGGCGGGATGGCGTCACTAGCGGGAAATCCGATCGCGGCACTGGCTGGCGCGCTCAGTGGCAAAGGCGCGGCGAACACCGAGAATGCACTGGACGCGCAGATCAACCACGGGCTGCAGCCGACGGCACCGACGCCGCTAGCGCAGGCTGCTGAAAACGTGATCGGTGGTATTCCGGCCAGTGTAGGCACCGCTGCGGGTGACTATGCCTACAACCGCACAGGATCGCCGCTGGCTGGTGCAATCGGCACGGCGCTAGGACAGGGCGCCACAATGGCCCCGTTTGGCGAGCTGCTGCGTGGCGAAGCGCCAGAGGCCGCTCCGGTCGAGCCGCCCACTGCGCCTGCGCCTGCGCCTGCGCCCGCGCCTGCGCCAGCACCTGCGCCCGCGCCTGCGCCAGCACCTGCGCCCGCGCCAGCACCCGCACCGTTGGCACTCCCTGCGCCCGACACGGCCATCCACGGGACGCCACAGGGCGAACTGCTGACGCCAGCCCAGCGCGCACAGGTCATCCACGAAATCTCGACTGGACTTCGGCAGTCTCCTGCTGAGGTTGCGGCATCGGCAACTCATCCAGGTGTAGCGAGGACGGCGCCAGAGACGCCTGCGCCTTCAGACCCGCTGCAGCGCATCATGCAGGCGGCGCAGGAGTTGCATGACAGGATGACGAGCGCTGCGCCTGCGGCTACGCCTGCTCCAGCGATGCCGTTGCCAGCCGCCTTCTCGGATCAGGCGAGATCTGTCCTTGACAACGCGAAGGCGCCGAAGAGCGGCAAAGCCGTTGCGCTGACGCCGGGTGGCAACCGCGTTTCGACGGTGTTGCCAGCCACGCCAGAGGATCTTGCGCAGCTTGATTCGCTGAAGGCCGCGAAAGCTGCGGGGCGTCGATTCTCACCTCAGGCGACCGCGCTCTACGCCGACCTGCTGGAGAAGTCTCAGAACAGCGCCAAGGTGGCAGGGCAGCCGATCCCAGGCGTCTTGTCCATGAACGCGCTGGATCACATGCGCGCGACGCTCGGGAAGGCTCCGACGCCGACGGGCATGCTGGACATGGACAACTTCAAGCAGATCAACGATACGCTCGGGCATCCGATGGGCGACCTGTTGATCCAGCATGTCGGCAAGCAACTGGCTGACACATTCGGTGTCGGCAACGTCGTCCACCGTGGCGGCGATGAGTTCCTGACACTTGGCGATCCTGATGGCGCCAAGATGAAAGAGTTCCAGACGAAGATGCAATCGACACCCGTGACGTTCACGGACGCCGATGGGAACGTCGCGACGTTTCCAGGCATCAAGATCTCTGGTGGCGTAGGACACAACGAGGCAGAAATAGATGAATCCCTTAGAGCTGACAAAGCGAGCCGAGCGGCTGCCGGCTACAGGTATGAGCGAGCTGCGACAGACCGCCGCGCAACTGCGCCCGTCAATGCCGAACCAGATGCAGGTGGAGCGTCGCCTGCACCTCAAGCAGAACCCAACGGGAGTGCGCCCAGCACTGACGCTGCCGGAGATGGCGGAGATCATGCACCAGCAGGGGTTCCACCCCGTGTCGGTGCAGTTCGGGAACCCGACCAAGGTGTAACTGAGCCGGTCACTGAGCCGGTCACTGAGCCGGTTCCAGCACCGGCGCAGGCATCCGATCAGCCACAGCAGCAGGATCTGGCGTTCTCCAAGGCGCGTCCCGGCGAGGCCGCTGCTGGAACGACGGTTCCGGCTGCCCGTGGAATCCTCGCCAAGGCATCGAAGGGCGCCACGACGCGCATGGAGCGCATGGGTTCGCTGAAGATCCATCCGACCGGGGACGTGATGCCGGGTGGCGACGCCCAGGCCCGTGCCGTGTTCGACGGTCGCACCCTGCACGTTGCCGCGAATCGGGTCACGCCGAATACCTCGATGCCGCTGCTGCTGCACGAGGCCATGCACACGGACCTGCGCGCGGTTCTAGGGTCGAAATACGACGATTTTATGGCGCAGGCGTCCAAGCTGGCGCAGAACGATCCGATTGCTCGCCAAGCCGTCGCCGGTATTCCGGCTGACACGCCCGCTGCGAAGCTGCCTGAGGAACAGGCCGCGCACATCGCGGAGTTCGTCGCCAAGCAGAAGCCGAAGGGCATGACGGCGCAGCTTGCCGCGTTCGTGCGCCGGTTCTACCACGCCGTCAGATCACACATCTACACGTCGAAGCTCGGTGGACTGGCGCAGAAGGCTGGCATGAACCTTGGCCCCGAGGACATCGCTGCGTTCTCGCGTCGCGCTGCGAGCAGGATGTATGAGCGTGGCGGACGCGTGACCACGGGCGACACGGCGCCGAATGCTGCGTTGGCCGAGCGCCCCGTCGGCTCGCACATCCCGATCGGCCCTGTTGACAAGGTATGGGATCGAATCGCTGGTCCGTATGCCGACAAGATAGGGTCTGGCGTCTCGAATATGTTCAAGCGGATCTACCTTGAGTCGCGCCTGTCACCTGCGGACAAGGCCGATCTGCTGAAAGCGCGCACGGTCAAGGCCGGTGCCAAGTTCGAGGCCGAAGACATCGCGCACGATTCGGCCTCGTTCACGCCAGAGGATCGCAAGGCAGTCGGTGACTATATCGAGGCCGAGAAAGCCGACTCGCAGAATCCGCCGCAGCATGTCCTGGTCGAGGCGCAAAAGATGCAGAATGCGCTCAAGGGCCAGCGCGAGCGGCTGATCGCATTGATCGGTGAAGACAGCCGTCCGTACCTTGAGGAACACGGGATTCACTACCTCGCGCGCGACTACGAAAAGAACATGCCGAAGGAGATCGAGCGGCAGTTCAAGAACGGTCTCTCCGGGAAGGTCAAGGCCGATTTCCTTCGCGCTCGCGGCGTCTTCAAGACGATCCCAAAGGATCAGCTCGAAGCGTTCAAGGCGAAGGGCTGGCGCGCTGACACGGCGCTGGTGCAGGCGCTGAACGGCAAGAAGCTCGGGGACAAGATGACGGTCTGGCGTGACTACACGCCTGCGGAACGCGCGCAGATGGGCGAGAACACCGACGGCCACTATCGGTTCGTGAAGTCGTGGACTCAGACCGAGCAGTTCATCGCCATGCACGAGTTGTACGGCAAGCTGGCGGCGCGCTATGACCACCTTGGCCCCGGCGACGGCGTTCTCGTGCCAGAGGATACGCTGCCCGGTACAAAGGTTCCGACGTACGGCAAGCTGGCTGGCAAGTTCGTGCCGCAGGAAGTCGCTGACGAAGTGCTCGGAGGGTTCAAGCCATCCACGAAGGCGAACCAGACGATCACGAAGATGACGAATCTGTGGAAGTACGGCAAGGTGTCGAACAGCCGGACCGTGATCGCGGACATGATCGGCAAGGCGATCTTCTCGCACCTTGGCGGCCACAGCCTGCTGAACCCAGCGAACATCGGCCTGTACAAGCGCGCATTCGATTCGGTGATGACGAAGGATGCTAACTTCCGTCTGGCTGCTGAGCACGGCGCAGTCCAGAACGACATCATCAGCCACGCCGATGAATCGGACCTGCGCAATGCGCTGCAGCCGCAGGGAGACAGCGTTCCTGCGGTCCACGATGATTTCCTGAATCGCATGCTGACGCTCGGCAAGAAAGTCGCTGGCGCGCCGCTGCGTCCGTGGTCTGGATTCCTGCACAGCGGCACGAATGTCTTCAAGATGGCGGCGTTCCTGAACGCGATGGACCACGGCGCCACGGTCGAGCAGGCGGCTGCGCACGCGAACCTGTACCACTTCGATTTCAACGACATTCCGCCCGGTATGCGGCAGGTTCAGAAATACTCGGCGTTCGCGAACTGGACACGGCTGGCGATCAAGGCTGCTGGACATTCGATGCTGCACTCCCCACATCGTTATGCAACGGTCGTCGGGATGTTCTATGCTTACAATCAGCTCGCTGCCCTTGCGAGTCCGGCACTCCAGTCCGAAGAGAAGAAGGCGCTGCCGAAGCATATTCAGGGCGCGAACCCGATGTTTATGACCACGCAGGCGTCGCTGCTGCCGATGAAGGCTGACAACGGCGACAACATCTGGGTGGATACTTCGTCCATGATTCCTGGCCGAGATCTCGCCGGCTCGAATGACGTGGAAGGGGGCGCGCCGATCCCGTCATGGGCGATGCCATCGAATCCGCTGCTGACGGTTCCGCTGAGCATCATCACGGGCATCGACCCGTACAGCGGGCAGCATCTCACGCAGGAAACGGACACGGGCACCGAGAAGACCGAGAAGATCGCCGGCAACGTGGCGCGCAGTCTGGAACCGACGGAATACGGCATGATCGGTCAGACCGCGCAGAACCTCACGCGCGGCCACGACTACGCCATGAAGCCCTACGGCATTGGCGATGCCGCCGTGACGCAGATCGCTCGCGTCCACAAGGTCGGCCCGGAGGACATTCCGCCGAAGATCCACGAGGACTACGAGCACACGAAGTCGCTCATCAACAAGTCGCGCTGGCAGATCAAGGACGCGATGCAGAAGCAGGCCGAAGAACAGACGGCGCTGGACGCCATGCTGAAGAAAGGCGAGATCAGCCAGTGGCAGTACCAGCGTGACCTGAAGTCCGCACAGCAGCGGTTCAACGATGCGCGGGCAACCGCGTTGCAGCACATCGCCGGATTCGAGACCAAGATGCAGAAGATCCAGAAACGAGCAACCGATCTCCCTGCGGGAGCATCCGGTGGCTAAGGTCCGTGTCCCGCAGTGGGGTCGTCTCGACAAGTTCTACTGGGTCGATGAAGTGGCCGCTGCGTCGTCCGGTTCAAGCGCCACGACTTCGACGGCAGCCACGACGACGGTCACGAACCCGGTTGCTCCGCCGCTGACGCCGCCACGGCAGACGCTGGACAAGATTCCGGATGGAACCGCCTATGCGAAGCCGCTGTCGTCTCAGCTCACCTCGGGCGGTATCGATTTCAGCAAGTCAGGCTTCCTGAACAAGAACATCGACAACATTGGCGACGGTATGACCTACCTTCGCATGCCCGGCGCGAACATGGACACGAATCGGCGTGGCCTGATCGACTTCACGCAGGGTGGGCACGTCGGGAAAGTCATCGACAACATGGGGGACGGCACCTTCGCCAAGGTGCTGAAGTCGCGCCTGCAGAACGGCGTGCCCGTACTGCCTGCGCCTGCCAATAACCTCGTACCGAACGCAACGTTCAGCCGCAACAACGTCGGCACGCCGAACAACACGACACTTGCTCTCGGAGCGCCTGCGACCGATGGCTGGGTCGTTGCCAATACGGCCGGTGGTGGCACGGTCGCGTGGCTCAACAATTCGGGGTACAGCGGCACAGGCTGCCTGCAGTTCCTCTGGACCGGTGGGTCCGTCATCCCGAACGGGGCCAGTTATCCGGCCTTCACCACTGTCGATCGCGTGCCGGTACAGAGCGGCGACGTCATCAGCCTTGGGATGCGCGCTTGGTGGAACTACAACACCAGTCTTCCCGCCGGCGTCACCGTGGAGGGAGTGTTCTACGCCGTTTTCTACGACGTGAACGGCGCGATGGTGGGGTCGCCCCTCGCAGTGAGTACCGGCAACAACGCTTACGGCTACAACAATGTCGCTAGCGGGAATCCGGCGACCGCATCGACTGTGGTGCCTGCAAATGTGGTGGCGATGGGGTTCACGGTCCAGTGCAACGTCAACAACACGACCGGGGCATCCGTCACGCTGGCCGGGACCAGTTCATCTATCCCGGCCTTGATCATCTTCAGCGGTCTTTACGCCACGCAGCAGCTCCGCGACCAAACGAACCTGTTGCCGATCTTGTCCGCGGGCGCTCAGACGGTCTGGCAGAACCTGTCGATCACCTACACGGCGTCTGCCGGAACCCCAGCGAGCGCGACAATCAGTGTCACGGCTGCGCAGATTCTCGGGCTGCTGCCGGCCGGCGGACTGGTCAGCTACAACGCCAGCAGCGCGAGCGTGACCGGAACCGGCGGCACGTCGCCGACGTACTACCTGTACTACCTCGACCCGGCCTACAGCGGCGGCACCCAGACGCTCTATGCGACCACGGTGCCGAACAATCTTCGCGGACAGCTTGGCATCGTCTACATCGGCAGCGTGGCGGTGACGTTCCCGGCGTCC
>JAKALI010000179.1 GCA_021813195.1 Pseudomonadota bacterium | reverse complement strand
GCGTCCTGCACTTGGATTATGCCCAAGCGCGAATGCCGCATCATGCATTCCAGGTAGCGATGGTCAATCCGCCGTACGATTACGCGGAGGGTGAGGGCAAGCGTACCTGTAACTTTACCCATAACTTTGCCGCTGCGGCAAAGTTATGCTTCCAATCACGCTCTCATTTCTCCCAGCCCAAGTCTCGTAACGCAGCGTGCCATGCCGCCATGCCGCTGACATGCCGAATAAACCCTGGAGCACTGAGGAATAGTGCAACCCGATAGGCACTGGGATACAGGCCTTGGGCGTGGACTTGGAAGGTCGCCTCTCGAACCTCGCCACAGAGCTGTTGAAGTCTTTGCTCGCCACGATTCTTCTGGTAGTCCAGATACCGCGCGGAAATCGCACGACAGAGGTCTCGGCAATGGCTATGGAGCGTCGGATGGTCATACCCCAGGCGCCGCGCGATCTCACGCATGGATGGCGGTGGGGTCTCCGCATTTTTCAGGACCTCTTCAAGGGCACGTTGCACCACTTCAGCATCAAATCGCTTGCGCGGTGCCGAAGGTCTGCTGGGAGACTCGTTCCAGGCTGGCACATTTTGTGCGGTCACAGTGATTTCCGGTGGATCGTCTGTCAAGAGATGGAGCGGTGTTGTTCCGAACCGGTGACAGACCCGCAGAAGAAAACTCAGTTGAGGCACCCGCAATCCCTTCGTCCAACCGATGACCGCGAATAAGGATAGGTGAAGTTCACGCGCCAAGCGGTACGCTTTCCCTCCAGCCACTTGCTCCATACCATCGGTGATCGCTGCCCTGATTTTTTCTCGGCGCACGGGCAAAGCCAAGCGGGGCGCGGCGGCGACCAATTCTCCCACCACGTCCACGACCCAGCTTTGCCATTGCCATTCGTCTTCGGGGAGTACGCTTGCGTTGTCGGGTTCTGTCTCCAGCGCGCCCAGCCAGCGTTGGCACCGGGAGCAATACCCTGGCCGAGATCGCGGCGCGAGGATAAGCTGGGATTGTTGACAATCCGAGTGTGGACACTGAAGTTGCAAGTGGCGACGATGACGTGGACAAACCCTGACCACCTGAAGGGACCAGAGTAGCGGTTCGTACACCACTTGCCCGGCCCGGCGCCACTCTTCATAGCACGCCGGACACCACGCGCGCTGGAGACGCAGCAGTCCGGTGGCACTCAGCACCTCGGACCAGGTCAGCATGGTCAAAAAGCGCAAGTCCTCGCGTCCCGTCTGCGTCTCCAACGCCTTCACCCAGTCCCGCGCCAAGGTGCGCATGCCGTTCAGCGCACGGGTGTCCGCTCGCCAGAAGGCCGAGAGACTGCTGTTCACGGGTTTCGATAAATGCGCGCGCCCCAACAGCGGCAGCAGTTCGTGGACGACCAGCGTTCGTGGGGTCACACTGTGAGCTTCCGCCAAGCGCGCCACATAACCCGTCAGGCTTTCCACGGCGGGCGTCCCCACGCCGATCGGTGCCAGGCAGTACAGCCGACTGCGGGATGGGATCGTCGGGCGGGTCAAATCCCACAGTTCGTAGACGGTCATGGTTTTGCTCCGACCGGATCGCGCGTCGGACGCCGTTCACCAACCCGACTCGTCGAAGAGTGTGAGACGGTATTCGCTGGCTCGTTCTTCTCGGCTGGGTCTGATTCCAAACCCAGGAGTTGGCACAACTCCGTGCGCCCTTCGGCTCGTTCCAGGAGCGCCGCCTCACCTTCCTTGATCTCGCGCGCCATGCGGAGCAGTTTGCGCGTTGGCTCCGCTTGGCGTTCCAGGTCGGTCGCGGTCAGAGTCGCTTGACCCTCTTCTAACGCGACCGCGAGGGCGCGATGGAGCCAGTCTTTGAGCAGCCCCACACAACCGACGGAGCGTTCGTAGAAATATTCGCTGCGCCCGGTCAGATCGGTCTCCTCACTCAGCGGGAGATGGCGCTGGAAGGTCAACAGGACACTTTTGAAAGCCAGGAGATCTTCGGCGCGCTCAAAACCATAACGCGGGAAATGGATCTCCAGACTGCGGCGACTGAGTTGACCACTCAGGTCCGCGAGACCCAGGAGTTCGTAGGTGCCGATCAAAATATGGACGGTCCCGGTCATTGCCGCCAGCGATTTCAGCGTATCCATCTGATCGAGCAGCCGTCGTCCGCTGGCCATCTTTTTCAAATGCTGGGCTTCATCGATGATGAATGCCAGCGGTCGCCGATGAGCGAGACACTGCTCCCACGCCCGGCGCAATTCCGCCACCGCGACTGCATGGCTCACATGCAAGCGTCCGCCGTCATCGCGACGAATGCCTCGCACGTTCGAGTCCGGTCCGGTCTTGCGTGCGATCAACGGTTCATCCAGAGCGAGCAAAGCTCGCGTGTAGTAATCTTTCCAATTAAAGTTGCCGGACTCAGGCGCGACCGCCTCCACACCCACGACCGGCAGACGACCGCGATCCTTATCCAAATCGGGCAGCGCTTCCTCCATCAATTGTTGTTCCAAGCGCAGACGCAGCGTGGTCTTGCCCACGCCCGTCGGACCCAAGACGAGAATCAACGCGGCCCCGGCGGGACGATGAATGGCATTCCAAAGCGCTTGATGGGTTGTCTTGAGATGAGGATGCGCGACCACCTTGCTCTTGAAGTAAGCTAATCGGTTTTCGATGGATTGTCCGAGGAACTCGCGTGGAAATTGGTCTGAGGTCGGCATGGTTAATAGTCCTCGTAGATCGCCAAAACTTCGTTCGCCGGTGCGACCGCTTCGCGCGCCGGGGGCTGGGATTTCGGTACGCTGGCAGCCGACACGGTGCACTGCTCGACGCGACCACCCTCCGTGAGCGTGAGCACATCTCTCCCTTCGGCGTCGCGCTGGCGCTGTTCGAGCAAAACCTCTTCGGCTTCCAGCGAAGCGAGAAAGTCCGCTAATTGACGGGCGGTGATCGCGAACTGGCGCGCGTGGCGTTGATGCCGCTGACGTAACTCCGCGGTCGCCAGCATCATTTCGCGCTCGGACCGACCGGCGAAGCGCGTATGGTGTTCGGAGATGCAACGCACCCAGTGCCCTTTGGCAAAGGCATAGGCGGTGCCCGCATCGAAGGGGTCGAATCGGACCGGCACCTGAAGCTTCTCCATCTCCGGATCGCGGAAGGCATCGGACCAGTAGTGGATGTAATTGATCTTCACGCCGAGGCGCGGCTGAACCTTCGCGGTTCCCTTCTCGGTCGTGGGCAGGGTCAACATCCGAAAATCCTCATCATACGGGATCAAGCGGTGCGGTCGCTGACCGCTCTGAGCCATCCCCGCGGCAAACGCTTCGCGTGGCGATTGCCCGAGCGCGGGATGTTCCAAGGTATCGTAGACCTCATACGCCCACTCGCACAGCCAGACGTAGAGTCGGCTGAGCGTCCAACACGCGTGCTCCTTGGGATTCACGGCTTTCGTCGCCTGGCGCACATTGCGCATGATCTGGGTGTTGCCCGTCAGGTTATGAATGAACCGCGTGTTGGTCGTGCCAAACAAGCGCTCGCAGACAGACCCGAAGCGAGCCTGGGCACCGGGTCGCGTTTTTTTCGTGCATTCGTAGCGTGCCAGCAATGTCTCAAAGTAGGTGCTGCCGAACTCGCGTCCCCCGTCCACCACGATGATCTGCGGTAGACGCCCGTGCCGCCGCACACACTCCCGCAGCACCATCATGCAAGAACGGTAACTCGGTGAATCAAACGTGAGGTAGACGGCGGGGAGTCGTCGGGAAAACGCATCGGTCAAGAACGTAGCCCAGGGACGACCCAGGTTACGCCCCGTCCGCGAGCACACGAGTTCCAGATCGAGTTGCGTGTGGTCGATGTGCCCGATCTCGAAGGGTCGGTCACCATGGCGGGGTGTTGTCAAGGTGAGTTCCCAGTAGAACGTTTCCTGCTGGTAGGCCGCTCGAGGACCTTGACGCTTGTCGACCTGCTCTGCGCGCGGACGCTGATTCACGGCTTGCGTAAAGGTCTTGTAACTGGGGACGGTGAGGTTTTGTTCCTCACAGGCGCGTACGAGTGCCGCATAAACGGCCACCTTGGACTTTTGCTTCAACGTCTCGTAGTCGTTCGCGATAAACTTCTCCAGCATGGCGAGGGTTGGCTCGGAAAGTTTTCGCTGGCGGTTCCCGCTTTCGTGGTGCTGGGGTAAGAGTCCGACATACCCACAGCCGTGAACTTGAACCGCGTCGCGCCACAGCGAAAGCCAGTAGCGGACCGTGCGGGCCGGGGTCGTGTCCTGATTCGATGGAGTTCCACCCAGGCGCGGCGCGAGGATGGCATAGCGGCGGTTGGCTTCTTGGAGATCGGCGGGGCTGGCTTTGGCCAACCGAGTTTTGGCTTCCGCACTGATCTGTAGCGGGGTGACTCGCTTCACGCCAACAAGTTTGCCTTGCTTGACCAAGGACTCGAAGGTCGGATGCGGGAGTTCGGTCAGAGTTCCATCATTGGACAGCAAAGCGGTCGCGGTCTCTCCGAGATTGACAAGCGTCCAGCTTCGACCATCCCAGGTCACGGTGGAGCCGACGGCGACTTCGACCGCCGGTGGGCTGTGGATCAGCGCCGGCGAAACCGTGAAGGCTCGCGCGGTGGCTTGATCGCCAAAGACTCTCACTCGCTCCGGCTCTACCAAAGGAGCGGCCTCCAGATCGACATAGACCCGTTCCGCGGCGATCAGGGTGAAGATCGCGTCACGGCTGATGCCCTCGACACCGCGGAACAACTCATCCAGGGTGATCCCAGGTCTGGCGAGAATCAGTGCGCAAACGGTTTTGGCCGTGTCCTCGTGGACGGGCGGACAATCCGCGCGAAGATAATCTTCCAGAAAGAGGAGGTTGCGTTGGAAGACCCAATGGATCTCGGCGGAGGATCGCACATGGTAGAAAAGCCCCAAGGGCTGGGCATAACCTTCGCCGGGCGGGCAGTGCCAATGCCCATCTTCTTTTTGCACATAGCGATGCGGCATCTCGTCAGTCAGCCGAACCAGTTCATCTTCCATCTTCCACTCTTCCCAGCCCACCGCATCGGTTCGAATGACGAAGAAGTCGGGCGTATGTTGGACACTCACGGATCGTCCACTCTTCGCTGGATAGCTGAGTGGGATTGGGGGTGGCTGGTCGTAATACTCCAGGGTCTGGTGGTTGTGTTCTTTCTCGTAGATGCCCGCAAGTTCGTTGCGATGGCTCTCGGCCTGGATCGTCATACCCATCTTACGACTGGGATAACGCACGCTGACGTTTCCGGCGGCGTTGCGTACCCGTCGAGAGGGAGGCAACGATCGGATTTCCTCAATGAGGGCTTGCGCCTGTGGCGACAAACCCAGATGCTGACACAGTTCGAGCAGTTCTGCCTGGTTGAGCATGGGTTCTCCTCCAAATGGGAATATGAACTACACATGTATAACCCCGCTTGGACGAACCCAGGCGCGCGATTCGGGTAATTTTGTGGCAAGGGAATGCTTCCAATCTGAACTTCCGGCAAGCTTATGCTTCCATTACCTGGCCCAACTCGCGCTATCTCTCGCTACAGCGAGCGTGAGGGAACACCGCAAATGGCAAAATTATGCTTCCACAGCGGCAAAGTTATGGGTAAAGTTACAGCACTGAATACGAGTTCTTACCACTTATCTACAGTCTATTTATGAGGGTTTATGTTGGTAGCCGGCAATGAAACAATCAAAACAGGGCAATCAAAAAGTTCCGTGAACCGACGATCCGCTATGGGTAAGGTCGAGGCGTGGGGGTAGGGATAGGTTTAGGCGCGCTGGTGGGTGCGGGATGTGGAAACCAATCGTCATTAAATCCGGGAGCTTGCGACCATTGCTCCCCTCCGCTTTCCAAATTATTAACGTAATTGAGAAGAACTTGACCATTCTTGTCTACAATTCTAACTTGGCAGAGTACGAGGTATGTGCCTTGCTCGGAATTGATTGTAGCCAGAGTACGAGCGAGGGAATCATGAAATGTCAGAAAAGATTTATTGGCTGTGGTCAAGTCTGGGACGGATAACTGGATCAATAGGATTTGCCCGGTTCCGGCGGATAGAGTATCTGAAATGACCTCGATTTTATCAAGCGACATTCCGGCTAGTTTCAATCGGTCAGTAATTAACTTTTTAGTTGTGGTGTTATCGACCTTAGATTGACCCGGCACAATCAGTTGCTGCGATTGATCACTGGGATATAGAAATTTTTGCTCCGAAGCAATCGTGTCACCCTTGCTATTTAGGACCGTCAATTCATAGCTGCTAACCCCTAAACCGATTCGAAAGGCGAGGGTAGCTTCCCGTCGCGACAATTGCATGAACCACGTGTCATCTAGGGTTAATGTCTTGTCAGTACTCGCGCTCTGCAATGTAATCCTAATCTGGAAAGGAACTCGGCTCACCACCACCACATCCCTAACTGGCACACCTTGCTGTTTCAGCCGTTGAGCCAAAACCTCGACGGATTGATTCTGCGCATTGGTTTCCACAGCGAAAAACGCCATAGCAGCTAAGAGTACTCCCAATATCATTAGCATGAAGATCACTTTCCAATATCTTTTCATCGTGATGCTCCTTATCGATAGAATCTAGCCAAGGCTCAATTATTTGAGAATCAATGGTAAATAAATACAACTTGCTCGAAAGGTGCGAAACGTATAGCTCCTGGAAGCTAGGACGCCATATGGACAATTGGCATTGAAATTGTTCCCTTGAAAAGATTGCCAAACTCCGTTTGAATCTTTGTAATACACATAGTTAAAATGAGTGTCGAGTTCATTGAGCGAACTACCCTGAATTTCCGATTCGGCCTGGATTTCAGTTGGTGCCGCATGAGCACCACTCACGCAAATCCTCAGTATATCGTATGTAGAAGCGCACCATCTATCTCCAGAAGTCCAATAGATCGTATAGTCCACCATCTCTCCCCAGGATTGCGTATCAAATGTATCATCCAAAACGTGAGTCAGACAATGGTTATTCTCATCTAGATTTATACAGTACTCATAGTATTGTTTTGCGCTGGGCCAACCATAAAAGTAGCTCCAACCCGCTTGAATCCAATTGGGACCTGGGGTAGATACCCAATTGTATTGCCCGCTGCCAGGCACATTAACAGTAAACGGCGGCTGGGAAGGCGTTGTGATATACGCCCATCCGCCGTATGCGCCTTGAATCGCTGAACCCGCGTACCAAGATGCTGAAGCACTCGGAGTGAAAACTAGACTTGAAAAAACGGCAATGAAACCAATTACTTTTAGCGTTCGCATGGTCACCTCTGATGATATTAGAAAGTTTCATGGTTTAGGGTTGTGATTCGAACTCTGAGTAGCGCGGGTAAAGAATGTATATGAACTTACACTTCGGTGCTTGAGCCTTTCATCTTTAAGTACTTGGAATCAAATCTCAATTCAATACGCAATCTGGTCACATGCAGTTTGAGGCTGATTAAACGATGCAAGTTCTACCGAACACTACCAATAATGGTGCAACCTTTTTTCTCCACGGAATGTGTCAATAGGTTTGGTACAACTCTTTTCGGAATTTACTGAAGCGGCGGCGTGTCCCCCGCAGGTTTGGGTGGATTGATCCACACTGCCACAGGCAACTGCGCCGGCACCGGCGCGTGT
>JAKALI010000178.1 GCA_021813195.1 Pseudomonadota bacterium | reverse complement strand
TCGCCGCGACGGTCAGGATGTCGACACGCGGGTCGTCGCCAATGATCGTGAAGGGTTTGCGCACAACCTCGCCCGCATCCAATTCGCGGGCGATCCCGTACGGCAACTCGCCGAGCGCGTCGAGCATACGAGCCATGTTCTTCACGTCGCGCGGCACGAGCAGGTCGACGTCTTTGGTGGCGCGCACCGAGCCATGAAGGTTGGCGGCCACGCCGCCGACGATCACGTAACGGACCCGGCGCCGATTGAGCAATCGGCACACGCGCAGAACGCGGTTATCGGTACCAGGGGTTCGTTTGGGCACGTTTCCACCGCTCGTAGTCCTTGAACGTGTCGAAGGTCTTCACGAATGGCTTGAACTGAAACGGCGTCAGTTCCACGAAATCCGCGAACAGCTTTTCGGATTCGCGGAGACGTGCGCCGGCGGACCTGGGCTCGGTCGCGCGCTTCCGTGTCCGTCGTTGAAGGCCCGCCATGCCCGTAGTATACGGTCGTCGGATGAACGATCGCTGCCGATGGCCAGTGCCGTCGCTCGGCGTACAATTGGGGCAACGCGCTCGTAGCTCAGGGGATAGAGCATCGGCCTTCTAAGCCGAGGGTCGGAGGTTCGAGACCTCCCGGGCGCGCCATTTTTCTAAAGAATTCGCGGAATCACCGCCTCAACAATATTTCGCTACGAGTGAAAGCGAAGCTCTGGCGAAAAAAGTGATCAGTCCTGCGAGATTGCGCCTGAACTCGCGACTTATGAATTGCTGAGCAATTCTTCAAAATCGATTCAACACGGCTGCGCGGACAACTGGAATTTGGGCGATGAACCTCGGCCACGAAAGCCGAGGGTCGCTTTACGCGACCGCGCCTTGATGGCATCGTCACGGCGTGACCGAACTCCGCATGCTGCGTCGCAAGGCCGGACTGACCCAGCAAGGGTTCGCGTCGTTTCTGGAAGTCCCGCTGAATAGCTTCCGCATGTGGGACAGCGGGATCCGATCAGTTCCGTCGACGATCCTGGAACGCGCGAGAGCATGGCTGGCTCGAGACGCGCATGCATCCGCCCTCGTGTCGTTGCCATTACTCGCCGTCGAACTCGGCGTGCACGTGCAGACGTTGCAACGGGCCGTTCGCACGGGTCGGTTGCCCGCGACATTCTCAACGCGGTCCGCGTTTGGCCGACCCATTCGGCTCGCGACGCGAGCCGCCGCTGCTCACTTCATTGCGAACCACTACCAGCGCCGAACAGCAGAACAGATCGAGGTGGCGACGCTGCCTGTGGTGCCGGTTGATTACGATCAGCACCTCCGACGCCTCCGTCGTCGACTGCACTTTTCACAAGCCGCGTTCGCGCAGAGTGTCGGCGCCGCCAACAAGGCGGTGGTGTACCAGTGGGAGTCGAGACAGAGAACACCATCGCCGGTGTTCTGGCGCCGGGTGCAAGAACTCGACGGTGCCTGACGGGGTCCCCATCGTGGCCACGAGCCGGTCGCCCAGGACTGCTGAAACTGCGCGAGCCCTTCGGTCTGTCACGCCGGAGGTCGCGGGGTTCGAGCCCCGCCCGCCAATAAAACCTTAGAAAATCGAACGAATCAGCCGAATCATCGGCGGTGTCGTTCTGCAAAATCGTGCCTGTGCACGTGCGCTGGCGTGCGGTCTTTCCCCAGCAAAGATGCCCAGTTACGCAGAACGACTCAAAGTGGACCAGTTAGAGTCATTGTGGTATAACTAGTCCACACATAAACACCTTGTATTTATTGGATAAAATGACAAAATCGGACCAGTTGAATAGAATACAGCGAGACTTGCTCCAGTTGGCTCGCTTGGCCGTGACGGCGAGCCCCGCGGACATTCAGATGTTCGTGCGCAGACTCTCACGGCGGTACAAGACCGGCGCGCCGGCGCTGGCGAATGAACTGTCCGCGCTCGCTCGCCAGGTTGAACCGACGACTTCGACACAGGGCGGAGGGGTCCTGCGCGGCGGATCGGTCGTTGAAGCAATGCCAGTTGATCTGGATTCGCGACTGTCACTCGCCAGGGTCGAGAACCCGGTGCGCCTGACCCATCCACCGGAATGGTCCTACGAAGTCACGACGAAGCTGAGTGAACTCGTCTATGAACGTGAACACGAAGAGGCTCTCCGGAAAGCCGGTTTGCAGCCGTCACGCACCGCGCTCTTCACGGGCGCACCTGGCGTCGGCAAGACGCTCGCGGCGCGCTGGATTGCCCAGCAACTTCATCGACCGCTCGTCACACTCGACCTCTCGGCCGTCATGAGCAGTTTCTTGGGTCGCACGGGCAACAACGTCCGGAATGTGCTCGATTTTGCGAAGGGCGTATCGTGCGTCTTTCTGCTCGACGAGTTCGACGCCATAGCTAAACGCCGAGACGATGCGGTCGAAGTCGGCGAACTGAAGCGACTGGTGACGGTGCTGCTGCAGGAGATCGACAACTGGCCGTCGACCGGACTCTTGATCGCGGCCACTAACCACGACGAGTTATTGGATCCGGCCGTGTGGCGTCGATTTGAGCATGTCGTGACGTTCCCCATGCCGACCGCCGCTGAAGTAGGACGCGCTGTCCTTCAATACATTGGTGATGCGCCGATCAGCAAGAAATGGCTGCCAATTCTAACGCGGGCTTTCAAGGGCGCGTCGTACGCCGATATCGAGCGCGATATCACGCGCGCGAAACGGCAATCGGTTGTCAAAGGCGAATCTTTTGAGGAGCGGCTGAAGTCGCTCGTTGGCTACCGGGCGGCGACCCTGCCCCGCCGAGAAAAAATTGATCTGGCGATGACCCTTATGGCGATGGGATCGTCGCAGCGCGAAGTTCAGGAATGGACCGGCGTCAGCCGCGACACGATTCGGAAGCACCAACAACTATCGAGGTAACGGTCATGGCAGAGACGCGCAACTACTTGCTCGGGTACGGTGAGCGGCTAACCGAACGAATCTCAATGGGCGGTCGACCAATGAACAAGGTCCATCCGTACCAATTCAGCGAGGCACAAGCCAGTCTCGCCCCCCTGCTCCAAGCCACGTCCGAGCAAATCGACCGCCTCCCAGAGATGGCCTGCCCGCGCGGCGAGGTCGTCGCGTCAGTGACGTTGCACCCGGCGTATATCGCGAAGACGTTCTTCCCTACCGGTCTGCTTCGACAGGCCGGCGTGGAGGCGATCGGCAGCAAGCCCGTGACCATTACTCCTCGAAAAGTGGCCGAGCGCTCCGTGACTAAAGCCGGCGTGACGGCGGCACGGAAGCCGCCAGCACCGGCGGCGACCGCTGAGTTGTTCGTTGTCGGCACTAAGGACACGTTTCGTGACTGGGCCAAGAATATTCGTCAATGGACAGGTAGCAGCGAGAATGAACTGGAGCTGCGTCAGATCGAAACGATTCGGCTGCCGACGTCGCGCGAGCGGCTAAAGCCGATGCGATCAGATGCGACCGTACCCTTGCTGGAAGTGGTCTTACACAGCAACGAAGACCACGTCGTCGAAGGCTTCCGCGAGTACATGCGATCGTTGGACGTCAGCGTCAACCTGGACGCGCGCATTGAGGTCCAGCACCTTTGTTTCCTGCCAGTGCGCGCGCGAAGGGAAGTCCATCTGCAGATGGCGCAGTTTGGCTTCCTTCGCGTCGCGCGCGAGATGCCTCGCTTACGCGACCTAACGCCTGGCGTGCCGAGCGCGACACGTTCACACAGCACTGGTTTCACCGTGAATTTGCCGAGCGGCGAACCCATGAACAAAGATTTGCGAGTGGCCATCTTCGATGGCGGAGTGGAAAGCGGCATCATCCCGCCGGCATATTTGGCCGCGAAGAAGGCGCACGGTGTCGGGCCCTTGGCTGACAAGTCACACGGAACCGGCGTGACGTCGGCGCTCTTATTTGGTCACTTGGAGGAGGGCGTCATCCCTCCCATTCCGTACGCGGCGGTCGAACACTTTCGCGTACTCGACGCCGCCACGATGACGGACCCGCAGGGACACTACTTCGAACTCCTGAATAGGATCACCAGTATTCTCTCGCAGCGATCGTTTGATTTCGTGAATCTGAGTTTGGGGCCTGATCTGCCCATTGAAGACGACGAGGTGCATGTTTGGACCGCCGCGCTCGATGAACTGTTTTCGGGCGGTCAGACGCTCGTCACGGTCGCCGCTGGCAACAGCGGCGGCAATGACTGGGACTCGGGAAATGCGCGCATCCAGGCGCCGTCAGACGGCGTGAATGTTCTCGCGGTCGGAGCGTGCGACAAGGTGTCGAACGACTGGAAGCGCGCAGGTTACAGCTCGATAGGGCCGGGCAGAAGCCCCGGCATCGTCAAACCAGACGTGCTCACTTTTGGCGGCTCGGACGGGCATCTATTTCAAGTGCTCGACTCCGCGAAGGCCGGGCGATCGATCGGCGTGAAGGGTACGAGTTTTTCATCGCCGCTCGCTCTGAGAACGGCAATAGGTATTCGGACTCACCTAGGCAGCGCCGTCAAAGCGCTCGGCGTCAAGGCGCTGATGATTCATCACAGCGATCCTCTCCAGCACGACACTCGCGAGGTTGGCTGGGGACGCGTGTCTCACAGCGTCGAAGACTTGGTCTTGTGCGAGGACGGCCAAGTCCATGTGCTCTATCAGGGGATATTGGAGCCCGGTAAATACCTGCGAGCTCGCATCCCGGTCCCGGCCGATCTATCCGGCATGGTCACGATCGCAGCGACGTTCTGCTATGCGACACCGACTGACCCGCAGGATCCCATGAACTACACGCGCGCAGGCCTCGACGTGACGTTTCGGCCACACATGGGTAAGCTCCGCGAGACACCGAAGGGACGCTCGAAGAATCCTGTTACGAAGTCCTTCTTCCAATCGGACGGCTACCTCACGGAGGAAGAGCTTCGTCGCGACGCGCACAAGTGGGAGTCATGCCGAAAAGCGGAGTCTCGGCTGCGAGCATCGAGCTTAGTGAACCCTGTATTCGACATTCACTACAACGCTCGCCGTGGCGGCATGGGTGACCAGTCGGCGCCGTCGATTCCCTATGCGCTCGTTGTGACCATCAAGAACGACTCGCGTGATTTGTACAATCGAACGTTCAATCGATACCGCACGCACCTCGAACCGCTTCGGCCTGTGATTCAGCTGCCGATCCGGACGCGCCGATAACGATTTTCCGGACGCAATGCGACGACTCTTGATTCGACAATCGGCCGAGTAGAGCCATCCAGGCGCGCGAATTCTCTTGGCAATTTGACGACGCTTACTGATGTTCGCCTTCGGCTACGTGGCTCTCGCTGAAGGTCTTGGAATTGCCCCCTGGTCTGCGCCATGATCGCCATGCGATGAAAGCGAGCGACCTCAGGGGCTGGCTGGATTACGACCGCGGCAAGCTGCACCTGCTGCCGCCAGACGAGCGCGTCGCGTACTTCGAGAAGCGCGTGCGCTACGTAGCGCTCCATCCACTGCGGCGCATCCTGACGAGGGAGCTTGACGTGCCTGGAGCGGAGTCCTCAGCGCTTCTGATCTTCGGCGTATCTCTTTGCTGTGCAATCGAAGCTTGCGGAAAATTTCTGATGGGTCGCAACGCCACCGGCCGCGATAAGAACGCGCAGCGATTTCATTCCTTCGTGCGGAATTACATGTCGCCGGAGTTCGCCCGCGATGACATCCCCGGAGTTTCTAACGCAGAGGTCATGTGGAAGCACTTCCGCCACGGCCTCGCGCATGGGTTCGCCGTTTGCCACGGCGGCTTCGAAGGCACGCCGACCGAGCCGTATTTCAAGACAAGAGTGATCCTCAACCAGCCGAGCCTGGAAGTGAACCCGACGCGGCTTCTTGACGACTTCGAGCGGGCCGTCGGTCGCTACCTGGCGGACGTGCGGTCGGCGCCAGGGACGTCGGTCTGGGACGAGTTCCAGTTCGTTTTTGAGGACGTGTTTATCGACGGCAACTGAAAGGCAGTCGCACCGGATCTTGAAGTCCACAGGATCGGAGGTCGGCCGAAGCACGTCTTGACCTTCGGCCATCTTGACCGAGGAACGATCTTACGGCCATGCTCTCCGCCTTCCAGACGAAGGTGCACTCCCGCTGCCCTCGCTCAACCGGCGCCCTCACTGCGATGACGCACCCTGCAAGTAAATCGCCAATGCCTTCCGTGCCTCGATGACGGTGAACTCGATATTCTTCGCACGATCCAACGTCGAAATATCCGTCCGAGCAAGCCGGCGGACGGACGCAGGTGAAGAGCGCAGTCCAAACCGCCGGCCGTTGTAATACATCTGCCACACCGCATCATGGAGGCCGTTGAGGAAACGGAGTGCCCTCTCAAAGTCTCGGATACGAGTCTTCCCATAGATCACTTCGCGTTCCGCAGCCGTCAGTCCGCCAGAATGCGCTGCGATCGAATTGCGGATGTCTCTGAATTGATCCTGGTAGACGCCCTTGTACTTCTTCACCAAGAACCTGAGTCGATCGATGTCCCTCGGGAGAAATCCTTCTGATTCTCTGCCACTGGCCGCATTGCACTTTCGTGCTTCATGTGCGGAAGGGCTGAGGTGCGCACTCCCGTTCAGAATGACCTCACGGAACCAGTCGATGTTCCTCGCGTTTTCGCCGCGCTCGCCGAGAATTCGCCCGACGGCCACAATTGCGTGCATCTCCAGACCACCTCGGACGGTGTTCCAGAAACCGGCACCGGTTTGCAGTGCTTGAAAGAGCTTGGGGTCAACGATCGCCGCCTCGTTGAGCGCGGCGGCTGAGTACCAAAACTGAGTCGCCTCGCCGACCAGTTCCGCAAAGGTCTTCAACGCAGCTAGAACTTCCGACTCAGATGGTGTTGGGCGCATTAGCTATTGTCCTGCCCTCGTCAGACTTGCGACAAGTGCGGGCAAAACCAGAGTGATTGCTGGTGCATGCCGCCGAAGCATGGCGCCCCAGCTGACCCTCGGTCTTCTAGGCCTTTGGTGAGAGCACACGCCGCCCTCATCTCGTTCCTCGCCTTGAAGATCCCGCCGATCGACTGTACTCCTCAGCCTCCGCCATGTCGTCCGTTCGCTGATCCTTGTAGTCGAGCGCTCTATTGATCAGTTCGTCGAGCAGCTCCATGTGCAACTCGTGAGGAGCTGTGTCGAGTTCGAGCAGCGTGGCGTCAATGAGATCCAGCCCTCTCGCTTGAGTCATCGGTTCAAACATGTTGCCCTCCTGAACGCGGCCCGCGCTGATCGGGTCGATTTACGCACTGCCTCAAGACGAGATGTTATTCAAGCCTGTTCGCCCACCCGGTCCGAATGGTGTCGTACTTGTGGTTCAGCTCTCTCTGGAGACGCCTGCAATCACTCGAACTCGCTTCTCTCGCCCACACGTGAATGGTCTGGCCCTCTTTGATCGCCAGTGGCGCCAGGCGCTTGAAGTTCTCCGTGAATGGACCAACGAGGTCGCCGGAAATGATCTTGTTGATCGTGTAGGCGCAACCTCTCATGCGTGTCTTCAGCGTGGCGGCCTTGCGTCCGGTGTCCCCACACTTCTTGAACTGGTCGCCCACGACGAGGGCGTAGACAACAGATCCCGTTAGCCCCAAGGCCACAAGCTCTGCTTTGCTGCGCTTGCCCGAATCGATCGGCCGAATGGCTCCTGCGGGCACGAACCCGAGCGCCT
>JAKALI010000177.1 GCA_021813195.1 Pseudomonadota bacterium | reverse complement strand
TTCGGGGGTGTCCGGCATGCCCATGAAATCCTCGATCAAGGCCGTCTCGCCGATGACAGGGTTAATGGCGTTGACGCGGATGTTTTTGGGCGCGAGCTCCGCGGCCATCGACTTCGTGAGCGTGATCGCCGCACCCTTGGTGCCATTATACCAAGTGAGACCCGGGCGGGGCCGGATGCCCGCGGTCGAAGCCGTAATGATGATCGAACCTCCGCCGTCGCGTTCCATGACCGGCACGACCGCCAGAGTGGTTAAGTAGATGGATTTGACGTTGACCGCATAGATTCGGTCGAACTCGTCTTCGGGGACCGTCAGCAGCGACTGGTTGCGGTGGGTAATGCCGGCATTGTTGACGAGAATGTCGACCCCGCCGAATGCGCCAACGGCCGCATCGACCATGGCCTCGACGTCGGCCTTGCGGGAGACGTCGCAGCCAAAGGGCCGGGTTGCAGGGCCCAATGCCATTGCGACCTCTTCAGCGCGGCCCGCGTTAATATCGGCAATCAGAACCTTCGCACCTTCGTTGACGAACGCCTCCGCGATGCCACGGCCAAAGCCGGATGCTGCACCCGTCACGATCGCTCGCTTGCCGAAGAGTCGCATCATGGCTGAAGTACTCCTTCAGCGGCCAGATTGTGTTTCGGCGGGTCGTGCTCGTTCGACAGCCTCGATTCGATACGGACTGGCGAGATAGGAGCCGAGCACCTTAATTTCGGTTGAGAAAAAGGAGAGTTCTTCGAGCGCCAGTTGAACTTTGCGTTCTGCCGGATGTCCCTCGATGTCGGCAAAGAACATGGTAGCATTGAAGGTGCCCTCAGTTTGGTAACTCTCCAGCTTGGTCATGTTGACGCCGTTGGTGGCAAACCCGCCGAGCGCCTTGTAGAGCGCGGCCGGCACGTTGCGCACGCGGAAGATAAATGTGGTGATGATGGGACCGTCCTCGGGCTCGGCGTCGTCGGGCTGGGCGGCGAGGATGACGAAACGTGTCGTGTTATGGGCTTCGTCCTCGACATCGGATTTCAGGATTTTAAGACCGTAGATCTCAGCAGCCAATGACGACGCGATTGCCGCGCAGGTCAAGTCGTCGGACTGAGCCACCATGCGCGCCGAGCCGGCGGTATCGGCCTCCGGAATAGGTCGTAATCCGAGCTTGCGGATCGTCTTACGGCATTGGCCCAGGGCCTGCGTGTGGCTCATGACCGTTTTGATGGTCTCGAGCGTCGCGGCGGGCTTGGCCATCAATTGATGGCGGACGCGCAGAAAGTGCTCCCCGATGATATAGAGGCCGGCATTGGGCAGAAGATGGTGGATATCGGCCACGCGGCCCGCGACGGAATTCTCGATCGGGATCATCGCGACGTCGACGTCGCCGGACGATACGGCCGACAGCGTATCTTCAAAGGTTGGAAAAGCGACCGCCTCGGCGTGGGGAAAGACCTCGCGACATGCCAAATGCGAATTGGCCCCCGGTTCCCCCTGATAGGCGACGCGCTGAATGTCAGTCTTGAGTTTTGCTGTCGGCATGGCGCGTGCCCCTGAGCGTGGGACCGAGTGTCGGCCTGGATTGGAGTTGAGGTCGTGGGCAATCCTGGAGAAGACCGGGGCAGGCATCGCCGTCGGCGCCCACGATTCCAGTGGTTCGAGCGCAACGAGCACGCAACGTCAGCTGCTCTTTGCAAGTAGCTGACGCGCGCGCGTCAAGTCGGCGGGAGTATCGACACCAAGGGGAACCGTGTCAACGATACCCACATCGATACGCATGCCATCCTCCAGCGCGCGTAATTGTTCCAGTCTTTCGCGCAGCTCCAGCGGCGAGGGCTTCAACGAGACGAATCGTTCCAGCGCGGTTCGCCGGTAGGCGTAAATTCCGATGTGGTGGTAGAGCGGTCCGTCGCCATGCGGTGCGGTCGCGCGCGTGAAATAGAGAGCGCGCAGGCGGCCGGGAAGACCCAAGGGCGTCCCCACGACTTTGACGACGTTGGGATTATCACGCTCGGCTGGCTCGCGGATCTCTGCCGCGACGGTTGCAATATCAGGGCCGCGGTCCTTGAGCGGATCCAAGCATGCGCAAACGAGCTTGGGATCCAGGGTGGGTAGATCGCCTTGCAGATTGACGATGAAGTCCGCATCGGCATCCGGATCGATTCGGTTGAGGGCCTCGTAGATTCGGTCGGAGCCTGAGGCATGGTCGGCCCGGGTCAACACGGCCTCTCCGCCCGCCCCACGGATCGCCTCCATGATGACGTCGGAATCTGTGGCAACGACAACTCGTCCGACCTCAGCAGCCATAGCGCGCCGCCACACGTGGACGATCATCGGCTCGCCGTGGATGTCGGCCATCGGCTTGTCCGGAAGGCGTGTGGCCTTCATCCGAGCGGGAATGATGACAATGGTGCGTGGCATGCATCCTCGCAGTGGTGCTGCGGCCAACGAAACGCTGACACCGTGTCGATCTAGACCAGCGGAATGTCGCGTTGCAAGGCATGGTCAAAGCCTCTACATCACGCGCACGATCGGGCCGCCATCCAAGGGTCGCAGAGATATGGACAGCTTCGAATTCACAAAGATCGCCGGCTCGGTGCTTGCTGCGCTGCTGGTCATCTTCGGCACCAAAGTCATCATTGAGCAGCGACTGGCCCCGCATGGGGAGGAAGTCGTCGGTTATCGCTTGCCCACAGACACAGCTGCTGAGAAACCCACGAAAACGGCTGAAGCCCCGGCCGCACCTGCACCATCCTCGTCGCCACAACCGGCACCCGCCGCTCCGGCTGCTCCAGCACCGGCCGCGGCGAATGGGCAAACGGCCGCCGCGCCGCCGCCGGCTCAGGCGCCCGCCGCACCGGCTTCACCCGCGCCCGCTCCATCCGCAGGCGGCTTCGATGCCAAGGCTGTCGCTGCAATGATCGCGACCGCCAGCGTCGACGACGGGGCCGCTGTTTTCCGCAAGTGCGCAACGTGTCATGCCAACAAAAAGGACGCGCCGAGCACGGTCGCGCCCAATCTGTGGAACATCGTCGGGCGGCCAAAGGCGTCGCTGGCCGATTATCAGGGCAAGTACTCCGACGGCATGAAGGCCAAGGGCGGGGAGTGGTCCTATGAGAGCCTCGCGGAATTCGTCCACAAGCCGAAGGGTTACGTTCCTGGTACGAAAATGATCTTCGCTGGTATCAACGATAAGGGCGAGATTGCAAATCTTATTGCCTATTTGCGGACTCTCGCGGACTCGCCGGCACCTCTGCCCAATTGAACGCGGGCCCCAGAGCGGCTCGATGCATCCGGTGGCCCGGCCTCGCCTTGCGAGAGCCGGGCCGTTGGTTATCGTGCGGGAGATGGTCCCAGATCGAAAAGCATTAAGAAAAGTTAAGCGCCTCTCCACGATGGCGGCAAACCAGACCGTGCTAAGTGGTCGTTCCGATGATGCGTGTGAGCGCTGGCGACGCGCGGGTCCGTGTCGAGACCAGAAGTGGAGGCAGACTGACCGATGAACTTCGCCCGGATCATTGCAGGAGCTTGGACGGCCATCATTCTTGGGCTAACCGTGCCCGTCGCCCACGCCGAGGAAGCCCAGACTAAGACCGCCGCGGATCCGGTCCGCCGTCACGCTGTTTCCTTGCTCGGCGAACCCCGCCTGCCCGCGGATTACAAACATTTCGAGTGGGTCAATCCCGATGCGCCTAAGGGGGGCGCACTTCGCCTGTCGGCCATCGGCACGTTCGACAGTCTCAACCCCTTCACGGTACGCGGGCAGCCGGCGTCTGGACTGGGTAATGTCTTCGACACGCTGTTGTTTTCCTCGCCCGACGAGCCATCAGCGGAATATGGTTTGATCGCCGCCTGGATTTCTTATCCCGACGACTTCTCCTCGGTGACCTTTGGGCTGAGACCCGAAGCCCGCTTTCACGATGGCAAGCCGATTACGCCGGACGATGTCGTCTTCTCGATGGAGAAGATGAAGGCGAGCGACCCGCGCATGGCTTTCTACTACAAAAATGTCGTCAAAGCCGAAAAGACCGGCGAGCATGAGGTGACGTTCACATTCGACACCAAAGGCAATCGTGAGTTGCCGTTGATCGTTGGTCAGCTCTCTGTCGTGCCCAAGCACTATTGGGAGGGCAAGGACGAAAAAGGCGAACCGCGCGATCTCGCTAAGACGGCTCTCGAACCGCCGCTCGGTTCCGGGCCCTATAAAATCAAGTCCGTCGATGCCGGCCGCCGCATCGTCTATGAACGCGTCGCCGATTGGTGGGCCAAGGATCTGGCCGTTGCGCGCGGTCTCTATAATTTCGATGAAATCTCCTACATTTATTTCAAGGACCGCACGCCCGCATTCGAGGCGTTCAAATCTGGCACGATCGATTTCTGGGCCGAAAGCACTGCAAGTGCCTGGGCGACACAGTATGAATTTCCTGCCGTGCGCAGCGGGCAAGTGAAGAAGGAGGCTTTAGCGCACAAGCGCGTGGCGCCGATGCAAGCCTTTGCCTTCAACATCCGCCGCAAGCCGTTTGACGACATCCGCGTCAGAAAGGCATTCGCGCTCGCCTTCAATTTTGAAGCTCTCAATCGCTCGATTTTCTACGGGCAGTACGTGCGCGCACAGAGCTTTTTCGGTAATTCCGAGTTGGCTGCAACAGGCCTTCCGGAGGGCCGTGAATTGGAAATTCTCAACGAGGTGCGGGCGGATTTGCCGCCAGAAGTCTTCACCACGCCGTGGAAAAGTCCCGTGAACGAAACCGATGCCGATTTTCGCACCAACATGCGCGAAGCGACGCGGCTATTGGATGAGGCCGGGTTCAAAGTCGAGCGTGGACAGCGTCGCAACGCTGCTGGAGAAGAGCTCAAAGCCGAGATCTTGCTCGTTCAGCCGGAATTTGAGCGTGTTGTCCTGCCCTATGTGGAAAATTTGAAGAAGCTCGGCATCAATGCCACCGTGCGGATCGTCGACAGTTCGCAATATAAGCGTCGCGAAGACAGCCGCGATTTCGACATCATTGTCGATGGCTTTGGCCAGTCTCACTCCCCGGGCAATGAGCAGCGGGATTTCTGGGGGTCTGAGGCGGCCGATCGCGAGGGCAGCCGCAATACGATCGGCATTAAGAATGCAGCCATCGACAAGCTCGTCGACAAGGTCGTGTTTGCCAAAGACCGCGCCGATCTCGTGGCGGCCACCCGCGCACTCGATCGGGCGCTGCTGTGGAATTTTTACGTCGTACCGCAATGGCACTACCCCTACGACCGCGTTGCGACCTGGGACATTTTTGGCCGGCCGGAGGTGCTACCGTCCCAAAATCCAGCATACGTCAGCGCTTGGTGGATCGATCCCGCTAAGCTTACGGCGCTTCGCGCCGCGCGAGGCCGCTGATGACGAGAGACATGGCGATGCTGGCTTTCGCGACGGTTCGCGCCCGGATGCCAGCCGCTGTGAGCGGCTTACTTGGTCTCGGTTTTGGCCTTGCCATAGTGCTCGCGCCGGCCCTGGCACAAGAGCGCCACGGACTGTCGATTTTCGGCGACCTTAAGTACCCGCCGGATTTCCAGCACTTCGACTACGTGAACCCCGATGCGCCCAAGGGGGGCAGGGTCGCGCAAATCGGATCGGCAGGCCGCACGACCTTCGACAGTTTCAATGACTTCATTTTGAAGGGCGATCGCGCGCAAGGGCTGGAACTCCTCTACGACACTCTCATGGTGCGCGCGTTCGATGAACCGGATGCCGTCTATGGCCTCATCGCAAGATCCGCGGACGTCGCCGCCGACAAGCGGTCGGTGACGTATCGCCTGCGGCCGGAGGCGAAATTTGCCGACGGTTCACCCGTGACAGCCCACGATGCCGTCTTCACGCTCGAGGCGCTCAAGACCAAGGGCCACCCCTCGTATCGTTTGTCGCTGCGTGACGTCGAGCGTGCTGAGGCCTTGGACGACCACACGGTGCGTTACAGTTTCAGCGGCGATCTCGTGCGCTCTCTGCCCATCGAGGTTGCGCAATTGCCCGTCCTGCCTAAGGCCTTCTACGATACGCGTCCCTTCGATCAGACAACGCTCGAACCACCGCTGGGTTCCGGCCCCTATCGTATTGCGTCGTTTTCTCAAGGCAAGTTCGTCCGGTACGAGTTGCGCGACGACTATTGGGCGAAGGATCTGCCAGTCAATCGTGGCCGGTTCAATTTTGCCGAGGTTCGCTACGACTATTTCCGCGATCGCACGCTGGAGTTGGAGGCGCTGCTTGCGGGCACGATCGACTTTCGTGAAGAATTTACGTCCAAGGATTGGGCGACGGGGTACGACAAACCCGTCGTGAAGGACGGCCGCGTCGTGCGGCTCACCATCCCGGATGAGACGCCGTCCGGTGCGCAAGGGTTTTTCATTAATACGCGCCGCGAGCCTCTGAAAGACACGCGCGTACGCCAAGCGCTCGATCTGGCCTTTGATTTCGAGTGGAGCAACCGCAATCTGTTCTTCGGCCTCTATACGCGCACGGCGAGCTTCTTCGAAAACTCAGACATGAAGGCGACCGGCTTACCGACGCCAGATGAACTCGTCCTTCTCGAACCATTCCGCGATCGCCTGCCGGCGGAAGTCTTCGGCGAGCCGTATGTACCGCCGATCACCGATGGTTCTGGGCTGCCGCGCGAAAATCTGCGCAGGGCATCGCAACTCCTGAAGGAGGCCGGCTGGGTGCTCGATGGCAGGGATCGTCTGGTTAAGAATGAGCGCGGCGAGCGGCTGTCTCCCGAAATCCTCATCCACGAAGCCGGTTTTGAGCGCATCATTGGACCCTATATCAAGAACTTGCGCAGCATCGGAATCGACGCCACCCTGAGGCGGGTGGATCCGGCACAATACGAGCAGCGTATGAAATTATTTGATTTTGATATCACGGTGCAGCGCTATTCGTTGCGACTGACGCCGGGTGTGGAGATCAAGAATTTCTTCGGCTCGGAGGCCGCACGTACGGATGGCAGTTTCAATCTGGCGGGGATTGCCGATCCCGTCGTCGATGCGCTTGCCGAACGTGTGATGGCAGCGACCTCGCGCGCTGAGCTCGTTACCGCGACGCGCGCGCTCGACCGTGTGCTGAGGGCTGGGCATTATTGGGTGCCACATTGGTATAAAGCAACGCATAACCTGGCGTTCTGGGACCGCTTCGGCCGTCCTGGGGTCAAGCCCAAGTATGAACGCGGCGCTCTGCACACATGGTGGTACGACGGCGAAAAAGCTGCCAAGCTGAGCGCCAGGTGATGGGGGGCGGAACCGATTATGGGCGCTTATCTGCTGAAGCGACTGCTGCTGATCTTCCCGACCTTGTTCGGGATCATGCTGATCAGTTTCGTCATCATCCAATTTGCACCTGGCGGACCCGTCGAGCGGGTTATTGCGCAGCTCACGGGTAGCGGCGTCGGGGCAACGGATCGGTTTGGCGGCGGCGGTGGGGAACTGAGCGGAGGAGGTGCTGCGGCCCAGACCGGACCGGCAAGCGCAGATTCAGGCAGTTCGGCCTACCGTGGCGCGCAAGGACTGGACCCCGAGTTCATCAAGTCGCTCGAGAAGCAGTTTGGCTTCGATAAGCCGGCGCATGAACGCTTCCTCTTGATGATGGGTAATTATCTGACCTTCAATTTCGGCCAGAGTTATTTCCGCG
>JAKALI010000176.1:3598-7639 GCA_021813195.1 Pseudomonadota bacterium | reverse complement strand
AAACAACTCCTTCGATGTTCGGCGATGTGCAAGGGTGTTCTTAGCGAACCGACCCGTGGATGGACACTAAATCTGGGAGACGGCGAAACCGTGACATCGCCGTGATTGACCAGCGGTTCGGCTTGCCTGTAGGCAGCCGGCTTGGGCAGCGCTGACAGGGGCATGACGCCCGGGGCGTGCCGGAGTGGCGGGCGTGGAGCTTTGCGGTGCAAACGATCGCATGATTGGCGTCGTATGATTTACAACTTGGCTGCGGCAGCTGAACCTGCGATCTGCGCCGGCCGCGTCTGCCCGACCGGATCACGATGCTCGCGCGTCGTCAAATGAATAAGGAGATTTCACTCGCAAGGCTTGCTGGCCCGGACGTATCGTCCTGACGAGGGGGCGACACCTCGTATCCGATGGATTGCGCTATGAACGATTATGCCTGCGCCATTCTCCACCGCCGCGGCAAAATTCTGCTCGGCAAGCGCAGTCCATCCCGTCGATTGTATCCGAATCTTTGGGATGTGCTGGGTGGCCGCGTCGAGCCCGGGGAAACCACGTTGGCTGCTTTAGCGAGAGAACTCGGCGAGGAGGTGGGCCTTGTGCCGACTTCGGCACGCTATCTCACCACGCTTAATGATCAGGCGGCGCATCTCCCGGGCATTTTGAACTATCACATGTATCTGGTGGAGGATTGGGAGGGCGGCGAAGCGGCCATTCGCAATGCGGAGCATACGGCTCTTGCCTGGTTCGACGTCGCAGATGCCGCGGCCCTTCCCGATCTCGCATTGGAAAGCTACCGGACGCTCTTCTTGAGCATTTCGGCGTAGCACCCCTCTCGGATCAGGCGACGACGGCAATCCGCACCTGGGTTCCCGCAGCGCCCATCCGTTCGGCGAGATCGGCGGGTGGGGCGGCCTCGGTGACGAAATCGTTCACCGCCTCGAAACCACAGATGCGCACCGGAGCGCGCGCTCCATACTTGCACCCATCCGCAGCGACCACCACGCGGTTGGAGCGCTCGATCATGGCTCGCGCGATGCGTGCCTCGTCGACATCGAAATCCTTGTACCCATCGATCGCATCGACCGACCCGATCGACAAAATCGCAATGTCACCGCGGAACTCGCTGATCAGATCGTGTGCCTCGGGGCCAACCGATGCGGCGATGTCGCCGCGAATCGAGCCGCCCGCCAAATAGACCTGATGTTCGCGCCGGCCGACCAACGTGTGCGCAATCGCAATCGAGTTCGTCACAACCGTGAGATCGCGCTTTTTAAGCAGGGCGCGCGCGACGTAGGCCGTTGTCGAACCGCTGTCGATCAAGATCGTCATGCCATCATCGATGAGACTTGCCACCGCCATGGCGATGGCCTGCTTGGCGCCAACCCGTTCCTTCATGCGGCGCGAGAATGGCGGTTCGCTGGCTGCCTGCGGAAGAACGACGGCCCCATGCACGCGTTCGAGTGCACCTTGATCGACAAGGGCCCGGACGTGGCGGCGGACGGTTTCGTCAGAGACATCGAGCTTTTGAGCGAGCTCGGCGATGCTGGCGCGGCCAGATTGGCCCAATGCGTCGAGGATGGCACTCTGCCAACGGGTCGGAATGCTCATAGTGCTTCACCGGCTATTTGTGGCAATTCCCGTGTGCTTGCGCGCCAAATACCATAAAATTTGTGGATTTGTGTTGACTTTTATGTGGACTTTGAGAGAGCCTCACGATGGGCCGCATGTGCGGTCGCGGCGTCACGCGATCCGGGAGGGGTAGCGCCGGAGCTGGGAACGCCGAGTTCTCGAACGGAGAGGTCGCAACATGGTACGACGGGCACTGACCACTGCGGTCACGGCTCTTGCGTTGGCGGCAGCCGGTACGCCGACGCTTGCTGCCGATTCCAAGGACCCCATCAAGCTGACGCTGCACGACTGGACGGGACAACTCATTACCACGCGGCTCATGGGTGAGGCGCTCAAAGCCGCCGGTCTCAACGTGGAATACGTCCAGGCCGACTACCTCGCCCAATTCGCTGGTCTGAAAAGTGGGGATCTCCACGTTGCCATGGAGATCTGGGAGACGACCGGGCGAGAAGCGCTGGATGAAGCAACCGCCACCGGTCAAGTTGAAAACCTTGGCGAGACCGGGATGCTCGCAATTGAGGAATGGTGGTACCCCGAGTACGTCAAGGAAAAATGCCCTGGTCTTCCCAATTGGGAGGCTCTTAAGGGTTGCGCGGAGGTCTTTGCGACGGCGGAGACAAAACCCAAAGGGCGCTATCTCGGCGGACCAGTGACGTGGGGCGGCTTCGATGATGAGCGTGTTGTGGCGCTAGGTCTGCCCTACGAGGTGGTGCATGCGGGCACGGATGCAGCCCTCTTCGCCGAACTTGAATCGGCGTACCAGCGCAAGGCTCCAATTCTGATGTGGGTGTACGCACCCCACTGGGCGCCGCTCAAATACAAAGGGGAATGGGTCGAATTTCCGAAATACGAGCCGGCTTGCTACACGGATCCAGCTTGGGGTTCGAACCCTTCAGCGGCCTACGACTGCGGCAAGCCTCGCGGGCCGATTTATAAAGTCGCTTGGCAGGGCGTTAAAGAGAAGTGGCCGAGCGCCCATGCCGCGATCCAGAAGTTCAGAATCACCAACGACGAAATGGGTGCACTCATTTCCGCCGTCGATCTCGATGGCAAGAGCGTCGAAGAGGTCGTTGCCGGTTGGATGAAAGACAACGAGTCCCGTTGGAAAGGTTGGATCGGACAATAGGCCCAAGACTGCGAGCGCCGGCTGGACACGTTGGCTGGCCGGCGCGAAAAATCCAACCTGGGAAATATGCGCCAGCGCCGATGGCTCGCCCCAACCTCTGCCTGCCCGGCCGTTCTCCCAAGTTGCGGAGCTCAAGTCCCCGTGAACGCTGCAGCGCTGACCTGCCGGAATCTCTGGAAGCTCTACGGGCCCGATGCCGCAACCTTTCTTGCGCGATCGGGCGGCAATCCGACCGACGCTGCCATTCGCGCCGAAGGTTACGTCGCTGCTGTTGTAGACGCGAACCTCTCCATTTCCCGTGGCGAAATCTTTGTCATCATGGGGCTCTCGGGCTCGGGAAAATCGACGTTAGTGAGATGTTTGGCGCGCCTCATCGAACCGACGGCGGGGTCTGTCGAGTTCGATAACCGCAGCTTGCTCGATGCCACGCCAGCCGAGCTTATCGAACTGCGCCGCCACAAGATGGGCATGGTGTTCCAGCACTTCGCGCTGCTGCCGCACTTGAGTGTCCTGGCGAACGTCGCCTTCCCTCTTGAGATCCAAGGTGTCGAAAAAGCGAAGCGTCTTGCGCGTGCGCAGGAGATGATCGAACTCGTCGGATTGAAGGGCCGCGAGTTCAACCTGCCGCACGAACTCTCAGGCGGTCAGCAGCAGCGCGTCGGGATTGCTCGCTCGTTGGCGACGAACCCGGACATCTGGTTCCTCGACGAACCCTTCTCCGCGCTCGATCCCCTAATCCGGCGCGAGATGCAGAACGAATTTCTGCGATTGCAATCTGTTCTGCACAAAACGATTGTCTTTATCACGCACGATTTTGACGAGGCGATCCGGCTTGCCGATCGCATCGCCATCATGCGCGACGGGCGTATCGTCCAGATCGATACGCCGGAAAATCTCGTACTGGCACCAGCGGACGCGTACGTCACCGAATTCACGCGCGATGCTCCACGCGCCAAGATTCTATCGGCGCGTGCCATCGCCCGACCCGCGAGCTCTGAGGATTCGATTGCGGGATCGATTGCTGCCGGCAGCAAAATTCACACATTCGCTCGCGACGTTACCGAGAGCGGCCGTGTTCTGGCGGTGGTCGATGGCCGCGGCGCGACCATTGGCGTGGTCGATCGCGCGGCGGTACTGAATGTCATTCTTGGTGCGCAGAGGCCCGCATGACGACCGTCGCGCTTGCGCATACCGAGACAGCACTCGGACGACGCCAGGGCATCCGACGGATATGGCTGGCGCTGCTGATTGCAGCGTTCGTGTGCGCGTTCACCGCCGAGACGCTCTTACCTACC
>JAKALI010000176.1:0-3588 GCA_021813195.1 Pseudomonadota bacterium | reverse complement strand
AACCGCTGCGTCGGCGAAATCCTCTCGGCGGGTCCGGAGGCCGTGCGGCAGGCGAAGGCGCTGATCCGGCGCGTCGCGGGCCGTCCGGCGGGCGAGGTGTCGGCGTTCACCGCCGAGACGCTCTTACCTACCTGGATGTTGGAGGTTCCACCGCAGTGGCGGCTGGGTCTCGATCAGGGCCTGTCGCGCCTTATGAAATGGCTGGTCGAAGAGGCAACGTTAGGCCTCTTCACGGTGAAAGAGGCGACACGCGCCATAAGTGCCGTTCTCGACGTGCCGCTGTCTGTGGCGTCGGGTCTGCTATCAACGGGCCTCATGCAGGGCCGTGGGTCGACCGCCATCCAGCTCGCACCGCCCATGCCCTGGGTCGCAATCGTAGGGCTCGCCGCTGCGATCGGCTATCGCCTTGGCGGTGTGCGCTTGGCGGTCGTTTCGGGCGGCGCCTTTCTCTATCTCGCCGTTTTCGGCCAATGGACGAGCGCCATGACGACTCTCTCCTCCATCGTCATTGCCGTTCCCCTTGGCGTCGCTGGAGGTCTGCTTCTCGGCATTCTCGGCTTTCGCGTCCCGCTGGCGCGCAAGATCATGGAACCGATACTCGACTTGATGCAGACGGTGCCGATTTTCGCCTATCTCATTCCGATACTCTTCCTCTTTGGCTTCGGGCCCGTCGCTGCGATGATCGCGACGATGATTTACGCCATGCCGCCCATGGTGCGCGTGACCATGACGGCGCTCGAAGCGGTCCCGCGTGAGGTCGTCGAGTATGGAACGATGGCAGGAACGACGCCTCGCCAGCTCTTGACGAAGGTCATGCTACCCGTTGCACGCCCGCAGCTCCTCGTCGGCGTCAATCAGGTCATCATGCTTTCGCTCAACATGGTGATCATCGCATCCATGATTGGCGCAGGTGGACTGGGTTACGATGTTCTCACCGCGCTCAGGCGACTCGACATCGGCCGCGGCATCGAAGCCGGCTTCGCAATCGTCGTTCTTGCGATTGCGCTCGACCGGCTCAGCCAAGCCTACGCCGCACGTCGTCTCGAGGCCACAGATCAGGGATGGGCGTTCACAATTGCCGTTACGGCCTTTGTCGTTATTTGCTACGTTCTTGGTCTCTTTTTCCCTGCCCTCGCCACCTATCCGCAAACTTGGCAGATCTCGACGGGCCCCATGTGGGGCGAGGCCGTCCGCTGGTTCAACGTCACGTTCTTCGACCTGATGGACGCGATCAAGAGCGCGATCCTGCTCAACGTCCTCATTCCCATCAAGCGCTTCATGACCGCTCAACCCTGGCCTCTCATCGCTTGCGCGGTGGGACTTGCCGGCTGGCAATTGGGCGGGATACGGCTCGCTGCGATCACCGTTCTCCTCACGCTCTTCATTGCGCTCAATGGGCAGTGGGAGAATGCCATGGAAACCGTGTATCTGTGCGGCATATCGGTCGTCATCGCGGCGCTCATTGGAATTCCCCTCGGCATCCTGGGGGGCTTGAACGAACGCCTGTGGCGCGTGATCGAGGCGGTCATCGATACCCTGCAAACGCTGCCGAGTTTTGTTTACCTCATTCCGGCCGTCATGCTCTTTCGCGTCGGTGACTTCACGGCGATGATCGCCATTATCGTCTATGCGCTGGCACCGGCCGTTCGGTACACAGCGCACGGCATCCGCAGTGTGCCGCAAGCCCTCATCGAAGCCGGCCTGACGTCTGGATGTACGCCGCGCCAACTGCTCCGCCATATCCGTCTGCCGATTGCCGCTCCCGTCATCCTGCTCGGGCTCAATCAGACGATCATGCTCGCCCTGTCGATGCTCGTCATCACGGCGCTCGTCGGTACGCGCGATCTCGGGCAAGAAGTCTATATCGCACTCACGAAAGCAGACATCGGACGCGGTGTCGTTGCAGGCTTGTGCGTTGCCGCCATCGCCATCATTGCAGACCGGCTCATTCAGGCTGGCGCGAAGCAGCTTGCTCGCCGGCGGGGAGGAGACCTGCATGGAGCTTGACAAGATCAAAGCGGAGGCGGCTGCGCGTGCTGCTGCGCTGCCGATCTGGTTCGGCCGCGTTGACCCTGAACCGCTGTCCGGCGGTATCACCAATCATAACTTCGTCGTGTTCGATCGCGGGCAGCGTTACGTCGTGCGGGTTGGCGAGGACATCCTGGTCCATGGGGTCGTGCGCTCGAACGAACTAGCCGCCAGCCGCGCTGCGCATGCTGCTGGCGTTAGCCCGCGCGTCGTCTACGCCGAGCCAGGCATTCTCGTGCTCGAGTTCATTGAGGGCCGCACGTTCACACCGGTGGACGTGCGCAAGGACAACAATATCCCGCGGCTCGTTGAACTGGTGCGCCGCTGTCATCACCAGATCCCGCTGCATTTGCGCGGACCGGCGGCGATGTTTTGGGTGTTTCATGTCGTTCGTGATTATGCCCATACGCTGACAGACGCTAACAGCCCTCACGTTGCACGATTGTCGACTCTGCTCAACGAAGCCGAGCGGCTCGAAAAGGCGGTCGGACCGATCGACGTGGTCTTCGGCCACAACGATCTCTTGGCTGCCAATTTCATTGATGACGGAACACGGCTGTGGGTCGTCGATTGGGAGTACGGCGGCTTCAATTCACCGCTGTTCGATCTCGGAGGGCTTGCCTCCAACAGCGAGCTGTCCAAGGCGGCCGCCGAATGGGTGCTCGAACTGTATTTCCAGCGCCCAGTCGATGATGACTTGCGCCGGCGTGCGGCGGCCATGACCGCGGCCTCGCTACTGCGTGAAACAATGTGGAGCATGGTGTCGGAAATCCACTCCAAACTCGATTTCGACTATGCCGCCTACACAGCCGAAAATCTCAAACGCTATGAGGCAGCCTTCGCCGCCTTCAAGTCCATGGAGCACGCATGAGCAGTCTGCCGGAATCGGCCAAGATCATCATCATCGGTGGCGGCATTGTGGGATGTTCTGTTGCCTATCATTTGGGCAAGATGGGACTGAGCGATGTCCTCGTCTTGGAACAGGGCCGTCTGACGAGCGGTTCAACATGGCATGCGGCGGGCCTCGTCGGACAATTGCGCACCAACGCCAATATCACGCAGCTGTTGGGCTATTCCGTCGCTCTCTACGATCGTCTCGAACAGGAGACCGGACTTGCAACCGGGTGGAAGCGGAACGGCGGCCTGAGGCTTGCGTGTAACGCCGAACGCTGGATCGAGGTCAAGAGACAGGCGACGACCGCCACGTCCTTCGGTCTTGAGATGCACCTGCTCAGCGCAAAGGAAGCACAGGCGCTATGGCCTCTGATGCAAGTCGACGACGTTGTCGGCGCGGCTTTCCTGCCAACGGATGGGCAAGCCTCGCCCTCTGACATCACGATGTCGCTGGCGAAGGGAGCGCGCCAATCTGGCGTGACGATCTTGGAAGGGATCAAGCTGACAGGCATCGAGGTCGTGGATGGGCGCGTGCGGGCTGTCATGACGTCACAGGGTCGCATCCAATGCGAAAAGCTCGTCATCGCAGCTGGACAATGGTCGCGCGAGATCGGACGCATGGCAGGCGTCAACATCCCGCTTGTGTCGGTCCAGCATCAGTATCTC